>MPNF01000182.1 GCA_002238885.1 Alphaproteobacteria bacterium bin95
GACCGAAAAATTCGAGGTCGTAAACGAAGTGGAAGACGGTCATGCCGAGGAGAGCCGCGCCCCGGAGGAAATCGACAAGCGCGATGCGGGGGATCGCGCTCGACGAGGAGGTCGGCCGGCGCGCCCGGTCCGCGCCGGCCCGGCGCTTCCTGTCTCGTCTCCGAGCCATGGGGGCAAGTCCTTCACCGTCTCTATAGAGAGATTTTACCTGTGACTCATATACGAACTACAGGAATTCGAGCGGGCTGGACGGCAATTGGAACCGAACCCAAATCGTCGCGCCGGGGTCCAGAACTGCCAGCGCGTTCCGCTCGGACCTCGGCAGGCTGGGCCCCGGATCTCCGCTTAGCTCCATCCGGGGCGACAATTGAGGCTGCGGTTTCGACTTCGTTTCAACTCGAACGGGTCGTGCATCAGTTCCTGCGCGGTTCGTTCCGGCACCAGGCCTTGCGCCGGCCGCCGTCATAGGCCCGGCCGTGACCCGCCTCGATCAGGGTCGAGGAGAGCGGCTTTCCGTCCAGAACGAGGTCCGCGATGACGCGGCCGCCCCATTTTCCCCATTTGGGGTCGCGAACGACTGCGGTCTTCGCTTTCCCGACCGCCGCCTCGGTGAAGGCAGTTGCGGCGCGGCCGGCCTGGCGCTCGGTCTCGCATTTCGCCCGCCCACCCTTTTCGGGCGTGTCGACGCCGCGCAACCGGATGGAGAGGGAAGCAAGCTCGGGCGGCAGGTCCGCGCTCGCATCGACCTTCACCGTATCGCCGTCGACAACGCGAACCACGGGCCAGGAATAGTCGGCGGCTTGCACATGCGGAGCCAGCAAGGCGGCTGCAAGGACAGTCGCGACCGCCATCGGAAGCCGGATGCCTCTTTCCTTCTTCGGTGCGCCTTGTGCGTTGGCTCCCATGCCGCCGCGCCCTTGAAATTGAGCTTCGACGGCATCTTATACACAATTGGCATATCCATTTGGACAACACGGCATATCGCCCCTTTTTCATGTCCCCGGGCTCCCGGCTGCGTGAAGTCGCAGCCGGCTCCCTTCGCGCTGGACAGAGCCCATCACGCAAGTGGTTGGCCGTTTCCGGGCGTGACTTCCTCCGGGATTGGCCACTATCACCTGATCGAGCGCGCCGGGGAATGAGACGATCGCCATCAATTCGGCTCTGCCCTCCTGCACCCCCTCGAAGACATCGAGGGTGAGGACGGGGCCGCAGGTCTTGGCGCCCGTGGCATAGACCGTCGCCGGGCGCGCTAACAACATGCTGTCGCGGGCATGCAACGTAACCGCTTCAAGACGGGCGGTAGATGCCTCAACGCATATAGGTTCCGTCAGTCCGTGGCATGGGTGTTTGCCGCCGGCTCGGAGGTCTTGCTTCGGGTACGGGAATACTCGAAACCCAACAGGCCGCACACGATAAGAACAGCGATCACCGAGGTCCAAAGCGCTGGCGCCACGATCAGGATAACCGCCACGAGCAACAGTCCCAATTTAGGCAGGGACAGGGCACGGAATGCATACTGTTCGCCGAGGGCAGCCATGCAGATCACCGCCACAACCCCACTTGCTGCAGCGACCGCCACCTGCCAGAGCGGCGCGCTCTGCCAGAGCACGAGCGCCGGGGCATAGACGAATACGAAGGGCACGATATAGGCCGCCATGCCGAGGCGCATCGCGGTGAAGCCCGTTTTCATCAACGGCGCATTGGCGATCCCCGCCCCGACATAGGCCGCGAGCGCCACGGGTGGCGTGATCGCCGAGACCCCGCCCCAGTAATAGCAGAAGAGATGCGCGACGAGCGGCGGCAATCCCATCTCGACAAGGCTCGGCGCCGCCAGCGTCGCGGTGATGATATAGACCGATGTCGTGGGCAGGCCGAAACTGAGAAAGAGCGACGCTCCCGCCGCGAGCAGGAGCGCGGGCAGCAGATTGCCGTCCGCGATGCCGATGATGGATTGCGTCATCAGAAGGCCGATACCGGAAAGCGCCGCAGCACCCACAATGAACCCAACCGCCGCGCAGGCGATTGCGGTCGAGATCGTGTTGCGTGCACCCAGCACCAGAGCATCGACAATGTCCCGAAGCCCCATCCGCGTATGCGCGCGCAGCGCGCTGATGAAGATCACGCTGATGATCGAGAAGAAGGCGGCGAAAAGCGGCGTAAAGCCGAAAAGCAGCATCCCGATGAGCAGGAAGATCGGCAGCACCAGATGACCGTGAGACAGCACCACATTGCGGACGATGGGCAACCGGTCGCGCGGCAGGCCTTGCATCCCGAGCTTGCGCGCTCTCAGATGCACCTGAAGATAGACCGCGGCATAGTAGAGCGCCGCGGGCAGGATCGCGCCGAGGGCGACCTGCGCGTACGGCACCTGCAGGTATTCGGCCATGATGAAGGCCGACGCCCCCATGACCGGCGGCAGGAACTGCCCGCCGCACGAGGCCACAGCCTCGACTGCGGCGGCGAAATACCCCCTGAAGCCCAGGCGCTTCATCAGCGGGATCGTGAAGACGCCGGTAGAGGCGACGTTGGCCGCGGACGATCCCTGGATCATGCCCATCATGCCGCTGGCGAGGATGCCGACTTTGGCCGGCCCGCCAGGGCTGTGGCCGGCCGCAGCGAAGGCGAGGTTGGTGAAGAAGGTCGTGGTGCCCGATTTCTGCAGAAAGGCGCCGAAGAGAATGAAGAGATAGACATAGGTCGCCGACACGCCCACCGCGACGCCGAAGATCCCCTCGGTCGACATGTACATCTGGCGGATGATCCGCTCGTAGCTGAACCCGCCATGGGCCAGCACGCCCGGCAGGCTCGGCCCGAAGAAGAGATAGGCCAGGAAGAGCGCCGACAGCACCACAAGGAACATCCCGATGGTCCGGCGCGCGGCCTCGAGCACGACGAGACAGAAGATCGTGCCCACCACGATATCGAGCTCGGTGGGATACCCGCCACGCATCACGATGTCGAGGTAGTTATAGGCGAGGTAATAGGCCGATCCCGCGCCCACCAGAGCAAGGATTACATCGGTGATGCCCGGATTGCCCGCCAGCCGCGACTTCGCTGCCGGATAGATCAGGAAGCCCAGAAAGAGCATGGACGCCATATGGATCGGGCGCTGCTCCATAGCGGGCAACGGCCGGTATCCAGCGGTGTAGAGGTGAAAGAGCGAGGCCACCACCGCGACAGCGGCAAAGATGAAGGCCCAATGCGCGGTCAACTGTCGCGTTGTCGAGGGGACGTCGCTCTGGACCTGTAGCGCGTCGATGTCGATGACGCCCTCGCCCTCGAGTTCCGGGCGCTGCCATTCGCCGGCGCTTTCCTGCGCCTTTTCGGACTCTCGCTGGGCCAAGTGTCACCGTCCGGATATGCAACGCCAACCGGAGCGCCGCGACTGTCGCGGCACTCCGGCGAGGGATCGACGCAGGGGCGTGTGCTACATCAGGCCCTGTTCGCGATAATATCGCTCGGCGCCCGGATGCAGCGGAAAGGGCAGCCCGCTCATGGCGTTTTCGAGCGTCATGAATTCGGCCAGCGGATGCACCCGGATCAAGCGCTCCTTGTTCTCGAACATCGCCTTGGTGAGCTCATAGATCATGTCCTCGGACATGCCCGTATGGGTCGCGAAGGTGATCGGCGAGGCGAAAGATTCCACCGAGAAATCGCCGAACGGGTTGGCCGCTGGAGGGATCGTGTATGCATAGTCGAGCCCCTCGCCATCCATGAACTCGATCAAATCGGCGTCGATATCGAGCGGACGGGCGAGCCCGGTATCGGCGACCTGCTGGATCGAGGCCGAACCCGGTGCGTCGGGCCACACTATCGCGTCGATCTGGCGGTTGCGGACCTGGTCGATGGCGGCCTGGTGCACAGTGAATTCCGGTTGGATGTCGGCATAGGTCCAGCCCTTGTACTCCATGATCATCCGCCACCATGCTTCGCCGGAACTGCCTTGCATGCCGACCGAGACGCGCTTGCCCTTGAGATCGTCGAGCGACTGGATGTCCTCATCCATCGCGATGAACCATTGCGGGTTGGGATAGACCGTGGCGATCGCGCGCAGACCCTTGTAGCGGTCCGCCGGGCGGTCCTTGAACCGGCCGGTATTGGTAAAGGCCTGCTGGCCTACGCTACCCGAGAGATACGAGACCTCGACCTCCTTGTCGGCGAGCAGGTCGAGATTTTCCACCGACCCGCCAGTGGCCTGGATCGAGGCCTGAACGCCGTCGACGGTGTCGTTGTAGATCGCGGCCAGCCCGCCGCCCAAACGGTAGTAGTTGCCGCCCGATCCGGCGGTGGCAATCCGGACGAAGCTGTCCTGCGCGACGACGGGTTGCGCCATGCCAAGCGACAGGATCGCGGCGGCAAGGCTCGTAGCGAAAACTCTCTGGAACATGGTTTTCCTCCCAGGAATGCATTTCTGCAGGCGCATAATTGTCTTTGCATACATAGGACATTTTAGCGCACTTGCCCTGCTCGACAAGCCTTTCCGTGCTGGCCTCCCCCCCCCGGGCGACTGGTCCAGTTTCAGTGTTAGCGCGTTGACAGCTTTCCGGCCAAGCTGGCCGCCCGGCTCCGTTACGCTTCGATCAACGTTGAAGATTGCAAATCGGCGCCGAGCCCCGATATCTCCGCTTCCACCTGCTGGGGAAGCACCGGGCCGGCTACCGCAAGCGTTCGATCACGAGTTCCTGGAAGTTCCGCACCGAGTCTTCCCAGACCGGCGACAGCACGCCGCCGCCGGCAGCCACATCGCTGGCGCGCCCCTGCTGGAGCCGCTCGCACATGGCGTGGTCCTCGCGATGCACGTCCCGCCAAAGCGCCGTTAGCCGCTCGGCCCGCCCGCTCGAATCCTGCGTCGGGTTCAGGCTGTAGATTGCGCGCCTTTGCAGGGTGCGGCCGGGCGCAAGCGGCGTGTCGAGATGCACGCCCACCTGGTCCGGCAGGTAGAGCCCGAAGGCGAAATTCGGAAAAAGCGTCAGGAAACGCGAGTCCTCGGACAGGACATCTACCTTCCTCACCTCGCGGGAGACGTCGACGGCGCAGCCAAGGCAACCTAGCTCATTTACCGTGTAGTGGTCGGCAAGGGGCTGGTCGGTGGTGCGGGAATGGACGAATTGCACATGATAAGGCTCGATGAAGTTCTCCATCAGGAGCTTCCAGTTCGCAGCGACCTCCCCGAAGTCGATGGTGGAGAGATGCTGCACCCGGTCGAGGTTGAGCCCGTGAAGCCGCTTTCGGAGCGGAGCGACGAACTCCTCGAACGGCGGCGCGCCGCCATCCAGGTTCACGAATATCCAGTCGTGCCAGACCGCCGAGCGCACCGGCACCAGCCCGTGCTGCGAGCGGTCGAAGCCGGCGGGTACCGCACGCGGCTCGCGACCGCCGAAATAGGGCGCGGCGCGAAGCCCACCGTCGAGGCCGTAGGTCCAGGAATGGTAAGGGCAGCGGATCGCCCGCCCGACATTGCCCGGCTCATCCACAAGCTTGAGGCAACGGTGGCGGCACACATTATGGAATGCCCTGATCTGGCCTGCCGTATCGCGTAGCAGCAGGACCGGCCGGCCTGCCACGGTTGCGGGCATAGCGTCGCCCGGCCGTGCCAGCTCGTGCTTGAAGCCGGCGAGCACCCACGAGGACGTGAAAATCCGCTCGTTTTCCAGCGCGAAGAACGCTTCGCTGGTATAGGCCGCCGCAGGCAGTCCGTGGGCTACGGGGACAGTCGCCTCAAACGCCGCAAGCGTTTGCGCCCCAATGACGCTCTGCAGGGATGAGTCCATGGCAACCCCACGACGCTGCGCGAGAACAGGGCGGCCTTGCCCATACCCTCAACGTACAGCCTTACAGGGCGCCAACGATCACCCGGGTCCGCCGGCGAAATTTGTCCGTGACCGACCGGACACTTGCCGATTTCCGACACGCAGCGACCGGCGGCCCGCAAGCGAACCGGCAAGCTCGCCTGCGGCGACGGTTACCCCGCCCGCGGCCGGGGCCCGCGGGCTCCCGTCAGGCGGAGGTGGGACGCGCCTTCATGCGCTCGAACCAGGCGGTCACATTCTTGTTCTCGGGCGCGATGTCCTGGCCGACCTGCTTGCCGAAGGCAAGGAAGCAGTAGAGCAGGATGTCGGCGAGGCTTATGCGGTCGCCGCAGAGGAACTGCCTGCCGTCCATCAACCCGTCCAGCCAGGCGATCTTGTCCTGCGCGATGGCCTTCAAGCCGTCGGATGCCTCCGGAAGACAGCGCATCCGGCTCTGGAACATTTTCAGCCCCTCGCCGTAGCGGAAACCGCTCGTAAGCGGTTCGCAGATATT
>MPNF01000183.1 GCA_002238885.1 Alphaproteobacteria bacterium bin95
GTGCCAGTCCCACCAGCCAGGCGCCGTCGGGCGGGCGCCGTCCCGGAGTTCGCGGGCCATGACGGGCCCGTGCTCCCGAATCCGTTCGAGCACGTCGTCGAACCGCTCCTCGAACCCCGCGCGCCGCCAGCTGCGCCAGCGCGCCCGCAACAATTCGGCGTCGCGGCGGAAGCGAAGCTGCCAGAAGGGATAGAACGACATCGGAATGACCGAGGCATCGTGCGTCCAGTGCTCGAACAGGGTCCGCCGTTTCTCCAGGAGGTCGGCAAGCTGGCCCGGACGGTAACTCCGGCGCCGGGAAGCCAGGATCATGTGGTGGGCGCGCTCCACCGTGGCAATGCTGTCCACCTGGACGAAGCCGAGGCGCTCGATCAGCCCGCCCAGGTCCTCCTGCGGCGGTGGGCGTCCGAGCCCGTGCCGGTCCAGGAACAGCCTCCGCGCCGCCCGGTTGGAGAGGCGGAGCGGCGCGCTGCCGGTGTCGTTACCCATCTGTCCGGTCCCCTACGCAGAAAAGGCGGCCCGGGAAGCCGCCTCTCCTCTACTTCCAATATACCACGCCTTCGCCCATGTCGCGCCCCGGCGGGCCGCAACCGACGCAGGGAATCCGCCCGGACGCCGTACCGCCGCGAGTTCTCCTCACTTGTTGGCTGCGAGGACGGAGCCTAGATTAATCCGTTCCGGGACGAGAGGAGAGGCGCGCCATGCCGGTCGCCATCGTTACCGGCGCCGGAACGGGCGTCGGGCAAGCCGCTGCCGAAGCCCTGCTGGGCGCAGGCTATGAGGTGGCACTCGCCGGGCGGCGAACGGAGCCGCTGGAAGGGGTCGCCGCGCGCTGGCCGGAGAGCACGCTGGTGCGATCGACCGATGTCGGCGACGAGGCCCAGGTAAAGGCGCTGTTCGATGCGACGGTCGCCCGGTTCGGCCGTATCGATCTCCTGTTTAACAATGCAGGTTCAGGCGCGCCTCCTGTGCCGCTGGAGGAGTTGACGCTCGCGCAGTGGCAGGCGGTGGTCGATGCCAATCTCACCGGTAGCTTCCTGTGCACGAGAGAGGCCTTCCGTGCGATGAAGGCGCAGGACCCGTCCGGCGGGCGGATCATCAACAACGGGTCGATCTCGGCCCATGTGCCGCGCCCCAACTCGGCGCCCTATACTTCGACCAAGCACGGTGTCACCGGGCTCACCCGCTCCACCATCCTCGACGGGCGCGCGCACGGCATTACCTGCGGGCAGATCGACATCGGCAATGCCGAGACCCCGATGACGCAGCGCATGAAGAAGGGCGTGCTGCAGCCCGACGGCTCCACGAAGGTCGAGCCCGTGATGGATGTGCGCCATGTCGCCGACGCCGTGCTCTACATGGCCGGCCTGTCGCCGGACGCCAACGTGCCGTTCCTGACCGTGATGGCGAACGGCATGCCCTTTATCGGACGCGGCTAGGGCGCTCGCAGCAGCAACCGGAGTCGAACATGATCAGGCGGTGCAAGGCGGACGATTTCGACCGGATTCTCGCGATCATCAACGACGCCGCGCAAGCCTATCGCGGCATCATTCCGGACGATCGCTGGAAGGAGCCCTACATGCCCGCCGGGGAGCTGGCCGACGAGATCGCGGCCGGCATCGAGTTCGACGGATACGAGGTGGAAGGGGCCGGGCTTGTCGGGGTGATGGGCATCCAGCCGGTCGAGGATGTAACGCTGATCCGCCATGCCTATGTGGCGACGGACCACCGGCGGTCCGGAATCGGATCGGCGCTGCTCGAAAGCTTGCTTGCGCGCCAGGACCGTCCGGTCCTGATCGGCACCTGGGCTGCCGCCGAATGGGCGATTGCCTTCTATCGCCGGTATGGGTTCGAAACGGTTCCGGCGCCGGAAAAGTCGAGGCTGCTGCGGCGCTACTGGACCGTTCCGGAACGCCAGATCGAGACGTCGGTAGTCCTCGCGGATGCCCGTTGGCGCGCCCGGGCGGCGGGTGAGCCAGACCGGAAGTAGGCTGCGATGGAAGCGCGCCGCGCCGCCGCCGTTACCATCGCGGAATACGACCGCATAGCAGAGGCCTACCGTCGCGGCACTGCCGATCACGACGTCAGCCAGAACATCGAGGCCCTGCTTGCGTCGATGGAGGGCGGGCCGCCCCATGTCATTCTCGACCTGGGATGCGGGCCCGGCCGGGACCTGCGCCGGTTCACCGCGCTCGGCCATGAGGCCGTCGGCCTGGACGGCTCGGGTGCGTTCGTCGCCATGGCGCGCGCCGGGACGGGTTGCGAGGTGCTGCACCAGGACTTCCTTGCGCTCGACCTGCCGCCGGCCCGCTTCGACGGGGTGTTCGCGAACGCCTCGCTGTTCCATGTGCCGGGCAGCCAGATTGCCCGAGTGCTCCGGGAACTCGCCGCAACCCTCAAGCCCGGCGGCGTGCTGTTCTGCTCGAACCCGCGGGGCCGCGACGAGGAAGGCTGGGTCGGCGGGCGTTTCGGCTGCTTCCACGAGCTCGAAACCTGGCGCGCCTATGTCGAGGCTGCCGGCTTTCGGGAACTGGACCGCTACTACCGCCCGCCGGGCCGCCCGCGGGCGCAGCAGCCCTGGCTCGCCACGGTCTGGCGGAAGCGTTGAGGTTTGGGACGGTTCCCAGCCGGAGAGTACGGTCCCGTTAGCATGCCGCCCCAGCTTGGGGTTCTGCTCATTCCTGGTAGTGCTTCAGAGCATTCAACGAGGCTAGGTGAGAAAAGCAATTGACGCGCGGGATTACTAGAGGTATCTTAGAGGTAGAAAAGAGGTAGATGGAAATAGGAATGCGCAACATCCAAATCTCGACCGATGTCTTCGCCCGCATTTGGTCGCTCCGCAGTGAGGGTGAAGATAGCGAGGACGCGGTCCTGCGTCGGGTACTCTGGAAAGCCAGTCCTGCGGCGGGCTCGAATGCTTTCTCAGGCTCACCACATCCATTGGGTCTGGCAGAGGAGCGTTTTGGAGTTGTCTTTCCAGAAGGCTTTAAGATTGAACGGAAGTATCTGGGAAAGCACTACCACGCGACTGTACAGAACGGTCAGTGGGTCATTGAGGGCGTTGGAGGACGCTTCTCGACACTAAATGAATTGAGCCGAACTATCGGGACCAAGACGGAGAATGCATGGATCAATTGGTTCTTTGTCAACGCAAGTGGTCAACGCCGGCCGGTGTCGGACCTCCGCGACCCAGATAGCATTGCGACTCGTCCGAAAGAAACGCGTCAACGAAGGACAGAGAGGACGCAAATGACTGCCTTAGAAACAAAGCCCCGTTGGTGTGATGATGTCCGCACTGCGCTCTCTGAGTTGGGCGGCTCGGCTCCTCTTCACCGCATCTACAGCAGAGTGGAAGACATAAGGAAAGCCGCGGGACGGCCGACTCCTGAGAGTCTAGAGGCGGTTGTCCGGAAGGAACTCGAAGTCCGCTCATCAGATTCGGATAGCTTCGATGTTGAACGCGGCGAGGATTGGTTTCGGATGGCAGAGGGTAAGGGTGGCGGAGTTTGGGCGTTGCGAGACATCTGAGCCAAGGCCGGTGCTTCACTCCATTGGAGTAGCTCATCCCCTAGATTCGAGGATTTAAGAGGATGAGGGTCGGCGAGGAGCCGGACAGGGGAAGCTTTAAGGACTCCTATGCCGTCGCCAGCACATCGAGCATTTCGGCGGTTGGCGCGCGTCTTGGAGCAGCGGTTTTCATCAACCCCGTTCGAACATGCCCAGCTTGAGATCGAGGCCTGCGCCGAGCCAGAGGGCGCGGTCGCGGTGATCCAGCAGGTCGTCGCCCGCATTGGGGTGGACGAGCACGATGAGCCCGTCCCGCTCCAGCGCGAGCCAGGGCACCAGGTCCGGGAAGACCTCCGGCTCGAAGGCGATCTGGAAACTCCACATGGGATGCGGCCCGACCGGGCGCTCGTGGAAGCGTCCGACCGTCACCCGCTCGCCGAACGCCTCGCCGACGCGCTGCTTCAGGTCCCAGGCGCGCGTCTTGGTCGCCTGGTCGAAATAGACATGCGCGTGCCAGCTCTCGATGGCGGCGGCGCCTTCCTGGAGGGAAGCGCTCACGCCTTGCCCAGATAGATATCGACGATCCGGCCGAGCAGCGACAGCGCATCCTCGCGCGGGCGCTGGAAGGCGTTGCGTCCGACGATGGAGCCGGTGGCGCCGCCGTCCCGCAACTGCCGGATCTCATTCAGCAGGCCTTCCGTGTCGCGCGCCTCGCCGCCCGAGAAGACCACCATGCGCCGCCCGTTGAAACAGGACTGCACGACATGCGCCGTGCGCTCGGCAAGCGTGGCCGCGGGAATCCCGCGCTCCCGATAGACCTTGGCTGCCGCATCCAGTTCGAGCGCTTCGGCCGGCGGCTTGACCTTGACGATATGCGCGCCGAGCAGGCACGCCATGTGCGCGGCATAGGCGCAGATATCCACTGCCGTCTCGCCCGCCTTGGAGAGGTCGCCGCCGCGCGGATAGCTCCACACTACCACCGCCAGGCCCGACGCCTTCGCTTCCCTGGCCAGCTCGCGGATCTCTTCCATCATCTCGAACTGGTCGTCCGAGGCCGGATAGATGGTGAAACCGATGGCCGAGCAGCCGAGCCGGAGCGCGTCGCCGACCGACGCGGTAACCGCCTGGTCCTTGAGGCGCGAGAGGCTGTTGGCGCTGTTCATCTTCAGGATGGTCGGGATCTGGCCGGCGTAGCTGTCGGCCCCGGCCTCGATCATGCCGAGCGGCGCGGCATAGGCGGACAGTCCGGCCTCGAGCGCGAGATCGAAATGGTAGTGCGGATCGTAGGCGGGCGGGTTGGGCGCGAAGCTGCGCGCGGGTCCGTGCTCGAAGCCCTGGTCCACCGGCAGGATGACCAGCCTGCCCGAGCCGCCGAGCCGGCCCTGCATCAGGATTCGCGCCAGGTTCGCCTTGACGCCGGGGTTCTCGCTCTCATAGCCGGAGAGGATGGTCCTGACGGTGTCTGTGACGCGCATGGGGCGGGCTCCCGGTTCGGCAAGATGGCACGGGTTCGATTACGCCGCCCGGCGGGCGATTTCAAGACCCGCGGGCGGGACGCCGGAACGCCATTTCCTGCTCGGCGAGGTCGGTCGTGCTGCCGGTCCAGGCATAGACCAGAAGCGTCGGCTCCAACGCGCATGTGGTAATCTTGTGGTCGAATTCCGGCGTATTCAGGATCAACGAGCCCGGCGTATAGACCGCCACATCGTTCTGCGACATGGCGCCGGAGATGCAGATATAGCTTTCCGTCACGCCCCGGTGCGCATGGCTCGGATAGATCGTGCGCGGCGCGAACAGCACGCAGCCGAGCACCAGGTCGTCGGCCATCACCGGTCCCATCGGTCCCATGAACTCCGCATAGGCGTATTTCTCGCCGAGCTTGCCCGGCATGACGCGGTAGCCGTATCGCCAGACAAGCTCTCGCGAGACCATCTCGACGCTGCGCACGAGGGCCGAAGGACCGAACCGCTTGCCGTTGTCGAGCGCCCGGCCGAGATGGGCGCAGACCGGCTTCGTCCGCGGCCGCCGTTCGAGCAGGAACGGGTTCTGCCCCATTGCCCGGTTGAGCCGTTGGCGCACCAGCCGGTGATGCGCGCGGATCGGCCGGCTGCCGCCCGACGAACTGTGCCGATAGACCCAGTAGATTTCGTTCAGCAGGTAGCGCCAGTCGGGGCGCTCGTCGAGCGTTGGCGCAAGGGCCATGCCAGTCTCCCCGTTGCATAGCCGAGAAGCCGTCCCGCCAGCATATACACTTGTATCCAGTCGAATTGCCACCGGCGCGGCAGTGGCAGCGTCCTTCGATACGCCTCCCTCCGGTCGGCTGTTCGGGAAGGGAAAGGCGGCTGCCGGCCTTTCCCCTTATCCGGTTCCGCGGTTTCTCTTGACGCGCACCCCGCAGGCGCGGGCGATGTCCTGCAGGCGCCGGAAGCGGTCGTCGTCGGTTTCGATCGCCGCGTCCAGGCCGTGGCGGAAGGCGGCGAGCGCGAGGCCCGGCCGGTCGGCGCAGTCGAGGCGGCCGCGCAGGGTCTTTTCGGGAAACCGCTCCGCTGCGAGGTCGAGGAGCTTGCGGAAGAAAAGCACTCCCAGGGTGAGCGCGCCGTCCGGCGGGCTGACAAGCAGCACACGGTCGGCCTCGCATTGCGCCAGCGCCGCCGAGACGGCCTCGAGCGAGGCTGCGTCGGCGATGACCGCGTCGGCGGCCTTGGTCTTGCGGTCTTCCGGGGCCATTATCGGCCCAGCATGGCATGGGGGGCGCGTCGGCGCATGATCCTGATCTGCAAA
>MPNF01000184.1 GCA_002238885.1 Alphaproteobacteria bacterium bin95
GGTAAACGCCGCGGAAGCCGAGTTCGGACTCGCGCTCGACGCCGTAATAGGCCATGCGGCCGAAGCCCGGGTCGGTGAAGATAATCGCGCCGTCCGAGGCCACGATGATGTCGTTCGGGCTGTTGAGCTCCTTGCCGTCATAGTGGCTGGCGAGCCCCTCGATCCCGCCGTCATGGCCGGTGCGCGTTACCCGGCTGGTAGCGTGCTCGCAGGTGACGAGCCGGCCTTCCAGATCGTAGGCATTGCCGTTTGCCATGTCGCTCGGCTTGCGGAAGGTGGAGACGCCGCCGGCTTCGGTCCACACGCGCATATGGTTGCCCGGCATGTCGCTGAAAATCACGGTCTTCTCGCGCGGATGCCAGACCGGCCCCTCGGTGAAATCGAAGCCGCTGCCGATCTGCTCCGGCGCCGTATCCGGGTCGATTATCTCCAGGAAACCGTCATTCAGGACATCGTGGACCATAGGAGCCTCCTGCCTCGCCCGTGCCGGAAAAGCCTACCACAACCGCCAGGGATCGATGGGGAGCGCCGGGCGGAGGCCCGCCAGGATGGCCGGATAGTCCGGGTCTTCCGGACCGAGAACGCCGCGGCGGATGAGGAAGTCGATAATCACGAGATTGCAATTGAACTTGAACCGCGTGGTGTCCCGCACCGTTGCCGCCAGGCGCGCCGCCGGCCAGAGCTCGAAATGCGCAACCTCGCCATCGGTGTTGCATGGCTGGAAACCGGCGGGAAGCTCGAGGTCGTACACATAGAGGATGTCGGGGCGCAGGCCCGCATCGGTCTCCAGGCAATAGGTGACGGCGCCGGCGGGTCGGGCGCGCTCCGCGAGCGCCTGCGGAATGCCGGCTTCCTCCGCAGCTTCCTTGACGACATTCTCCCGGAGCGAAAGGCCGGCCGGCTGCCCCCCGGCCACCACATTGTCGAGCATGCCCGGATAGCTGTGGCGCCCGGCGGCGCGCTCCGCGATCCAGACATGCAGCCCGTCCGGCCGCCGCACATAGCCGTTGACATGCACGCCCACCGCGCTGAAGCCGAAGGCCTGCACGGCCGAGCGGTCGATCAGGAAAAGCGGCGGCTTCGCGACATTCGCGCCGATTGCGAGCAGCTCCCCGCTGACCCGGCGCAACAGACCGCTCCCGTGCCAGTCGCGGACGACCTCGGCAAGCGCCGCGCTCCGCCGCTCCGGTGTGTCGAGGCCGGCCGCGAAATCGACCCGCTCGGCCCCGGCGGCGAAGACTTCCGGCCGTTCGGCAAGCCGCTCCGCCAGACTGCGGCGGACCCAGCCGATCCTTGTCTCACCGACCTCGAAGGGCAGGAAGCCTGAAAGGTTGTGCCGGTTGCACTCTGCGATTCGATCGAGCCAGCCCATGCGCCGGGCGAGTCAGCCGGCGACGCCGGCCATCGCGCAGAGCTTGGCCCAGAGCGGGGCCGGCACCGGCGAGACGGAGAGCCGCGACTGGCGGACGAGGGGAAGGTCAGCGAAATCGGGGTCGGCCTTGATCTCGGCGAGCGTCACCGGGCGGGCCGCGCTCTCGACGGCGCGCACATCCACCATGCCGAAGCGGCCCGAGGCGTCGGTCGGGTCCGGGTAGTATTCCCTTACCACCTCGACCGTGCCGACAATCGCCCGCTCGCCCACCGAATGGTAGAAGAATCCCCGGTCTCCGACCTCCATCGCCTTCATGTTGTTGGCGGCCTGGTGGTTGCGCACGCCGTCCCATTCCGCCGTGCCGGCGTCCAATTGGTTCTGCCAGGACCAGGCGCCGGGCTCGCTCTTGAACAGCCAGTAATTCATCGGGCGGTTTCCTCTTCCTTTCCGGTCATTCGCGGCCGGCGGGGCGGGCAAGCAATCGCTTCATAGCGGATTCGATATCGACGCGTCCGGCGACAATATCCGCGACGGCCGCTGCAATCGGCAATTCCACGCCGGCGCGCGCTGCGCGGAGCAACGCGGGTTCAGCCGTGGACGCGCCTTCGGCGAGCGCGTCGGGCGGCGGCTCGCCCTGGCCGAGCGCCATCCCGTAGGCGTAGTTGCGCGATGTGGGGCCGGTCGCGGTCAGCATCAGGTCGCCGAGCCCGGCGAGCCCCGCAACCGTCTCCGCCTCGCCGCCCTCGGCGATCACGAGGCGGCGGATTTCCGCGAGCCCGCGTGTAACCAGCGCGGCGCGGGCGTTCTCGCCGAGCCGGCGTCCTTCGGTGATCCCCGCCGCGATGGCGATGACATTCTTCAGCGCCCCGCAAAGCTGCACTCCGACGACATCGCGGCTCTCATAGACACGAAAGCTGCTGGTCGCGAAGGCGGCCTGCGGCGCGCCCGCCAGCACTGCTGCCGCCGGCAGGCCGGCGGCAATCTCGGCCGCGAAATTGGGGCCGGACAACGCGCCGGCGGCGAAGCCGGGGCCGAGCACTTCGCTCATCAGCCGGCCCGTGCCGCGCTCCAGCCCCTTGGCGGCGATTACGAGCGCGCCGCGTGTCTCTTCGGGGTCGAGCCGGGCGGCCAGTTCGGCCATGGCCTGGGCCGGCACTGCCAGAACCACGACATCGGCCGAAGCGGCAGCCTCGAAGCGGCGGCCGCCACTGGCCCGGCTCCAGAGCGTAACCTCGTGCCCGGCGCGCTCCGCGGTTTTCGCGAGCGCCTGTCCCCATGCGCCCGCGCCCAGCACGCCGACCTTCATGCCGGCGCGTTCACGAAGCGAGCGGCCAGCGCGGGCGCGGCCGGAAGTCGAGGCCGTCGCGCCCGCCGAGGCGCAGCCGCTCCAGTCCCGCCCAGGCGATCATGGCGGCATTGTCGGTGCAGAGGCGGGCCGGCGGGGCGAAGAAGTCAAAGTCGTGCTCCTCCGCCACTCGTTCCAGGCGCGCCCTGAGGCTGCGATTTGCGGCGACGCCCCCTGCGGCCACCAGCACGCAGCCCGCCGGGCAGTCCTGCCGGAACATGGCGGCGGCATTGGCGGTACGGTCGGCAAGCGTGTCGGCGGCGGCGGCCTGGAATGAGGCGGCGAGATCGGCAATGTCCTGCTCGTCCGGCGCGGGCAGCGCCTCGACGGCGCGGCGCAGCGCGGTCTTGAGGCCGGAAAAGGAGAAGCCCGCACCCGGCCTTCCGGCGAGCGGCCGAGGCAGGCGGAACCGCGCCGGATCGCCGGTCTCCGCCGCCTTCTCGACTGCCGGTCCGCCGGGAAAGCCCAGCCCGAGCAGCCGGGCCGTCTTGTCGAAGGCCTCGCCCAGCGCGTCGTCCTCGGTCTCGCCATAGAGCCGGTAGCGGCCGACGTCCTCGACCGCCAGCAATTGCGTGTGCCCGCCGGATACCAGCAGAAGCAGATAGGGGAAGTCGAGGCCGTCCGTGAGGCGCGCTGTGAGGGCATGCGCCTCCAGATGATTGACGGCTAGGAAGGGCCGGCCGCTCGCAAGAGCTATCGCCTTCGCCGTGGTCGCCCCGACCAGCAGGCCGCCGATCAGGCCGGGCCCGGCGGCTGCCGCAATTCCGTCAAGGTCGGAGAAACCGAGGCCGGCCTCCGCCATCGTCTCCGCCACCAGCCGGTCGAGATGGTCGAGGTGGGCGCGGGCCGCGATTTCGGGAACAACGCCGCCATAGGGTGCGTGTTCGCGGGTCTGGGACAGCAGCCGCTCGGCGAGAATGCGCCGGTCGGCGTCCACCACGGCCGCCGCCGTCTCGTCGCAACTCGTTTCGATGCCGAGGACCCGCATGGCGGCAGGACGATACAGGCCCCGTGTCCCTGTGCAATGGCGGATTGCGCCCGTTGGCGGGCGCGGCGGTTGATTGCGCCCGTTGGCGGGCGCGGCGGATTGCGCCCGGCGGCCGGAAGGGGTAACTCGCAGCGCATGGCGAAAATCCGTCTCGGCACGCGGGGCAGTCCGCTCGCTCTCCGGCAGGCGGAGCAGGCCGCCGCCGCATTGCGGGCTCGCGAGCCGGACCTCGATATCGAGATCGTCACGATCCGCACGACCGGCGACCGGATACGCGACCGCCGGCTGGCTGACATCGGCGGCAAGGGGCTGTTCGCGAAGGAAATCGAGGCGGCGCTGGCGGAGGGGCGGATCGACGCCGCCGTCCACTCGGTGAAGGATTTGGAGACCGTTCTTCCGGAGGGCTTCGTCCTGGCCGCCATGCTGGAGCGCGAAGACCCGCGCGACGGCCTGGCGGGAGGCGCGCGGACGCTAGCCGAATTGCCGCCCGGGGCGCGCATCGGCACGGCCTCGCTCCGCCGGCAGGCGCAGATGCTGGCCCGGCGCCCGGACCTTGTGCCGGCTCTCATCCGCGGCAATGTCCAGACGCGGCTGGAGCGGGTGCGCGTCGGGGAGTTCGATGCGACCTTCCTCGCCATGGCGGGCCTCGCGCGGCTTGACATGACGGAGCACGCCGTCCCCATCGCACCGGAGGAGATGCTGCCGGCGGCGGGGCAGGGCGCAGTCGGCATCGAATGCCGTGCCGGGGACAGTGTTTTGCACGCACGGTTGGCCGCCATCGACCACGAACCCACCTCCTGTTGCGTTGCAGCCGAGCGCGCCCTGCTCGCGTCGCTCGACGGGTCCTGCAGGACGCCCATTGCTGCCCACGCCAACCTCCAGGACGGCGAGCTCGTCCTTCGGGGCCGTCTGCTCACGCCGGACGGGACGGAGATGCGGGAGATTTGCCGCGCTGGCCCTGCTGCGGACGCGCGGACAATCGGGCTCGACGCCGGAGAAGCGCTCCGCGCGGATGCGCCGCCGGGGGCGCTGGAGGCGTGAACCGGGCCCTCGTCACCCGGCCGTTGCGCGATGCCGGCCGCACCGCCGACGCACTGGCGGCGCGCGGCATCAGCGCCCTTGTGGAGCCGATGCTCAAGATCGAGTTCCTGCCGGCGCCGGCCCTCGACCTCGCGCGAGTGCAGGCGCTGCTTTTCACCAGCGCGAACGGTGTGAGCGCCTTTGCGGCGGCCTCGCCGGAGCGGGGCTTGCCGTCCTTTGCGGCAGGAGATGCAACGGCGGAGGCGGCGCGCGCTGCGGGCTTCCTCCGGGTCGAGAGCGCGGCGGGCGATGTCCGCGCGCTTTCCGGGCTCGCGGCGACGCGCTGCGATCCGTCGGCGGGGGCCCTGCTCCATGCTGCGGGCGAGGACGTTGCGGGAGACCTTGCCGGCAGTCTGGCGGAAGCGGGCTTCACGGTGCGGCGCGAGGTGCTTTACCGTGCCCGCGCCGTGGAGGCGTTCAGCCCGGCGCTCGTCGGGGAACTGGCGGCCGGGCGTCTTTGCCTCGCCCTGTTTTTCTCTCCCCGGACGGCGGCGGTGTTTGCTAAATTGGCGCTGCGAAGCGGCATCGAAGAGTCCTGCCGTTCCGTTCATGCCTGCGTCCTCAGCGAGGCCGTGGGCCGGGCTCTGGAAGGCGTTGCGTGGCGTGAGGTCCGCGTCGCCGGCCGGCCGGATCACGAGGCGATGATGGCGGAAGTGGACCGTATCCTGGAAACGCCCGGCGTCACCGGCGAAGGACGGCAATGACGGATCGACCGGGAGACGAGGCGGTCCTCGAGGCGGAGCCGATAGAGGTCGAAGCGGTCGCGGACGACTCAACGGCCGGTGAACCGGCCGCCCGTCGCCGGCGGCGCGGACGGCTGTTCCTGCTGCTCTGGCTCCTGCCGGTCGTCCTCATCGCGGCGCTCGGCTACCTGGTCGCGGGCCAGCCGGAGCGCCTTGCCCTCTTCCTCGCCGGCAAGCCGCCGGACATGGCGACAGCGGGCGATATCGAGCGCCTTGCCGGCCGGTTGTCGCAAGTGGAGGGCAAGGCGGCCGATCGGGCGCAGGTGGACGCGCACTCGGCCGCGATAGCCGCGAACCGGGAGAAAAGCGAAGCGGTAGCCGGGGAGGCCGCCGCCCTGCGGAGCGCCCTGGAGGGGTTCGAACAACGGCTGGATGCCCGGCTGGAGGCGCTGGAAGAGCGGATTGCCAACCTCGAGCAGGCGGAGCCGCCAGTCGATCCCGCCGTCGCCGCGCAAATGGGTGGGTTGGAAGAACGGCTCGCCGTCCTGGAGGCGCGGCCGGCGGGCGAAGGTGCGGCAGAGCCGGTTGCCGACCCGGCGCTGGCATCCCTCAAGGCTGCGGTTACGGGGCTGGAAATGCGTCTGGAAGGGCTTGAGGGAGGCGACCGGGCGGACGGTCTGGAGGCGGAGGTGGCGGCGGCGGACCGCGCGGCGGTCGAAGCCGGCGCAGCGGCGGACAAGGCGCTTGCGGAACTGGCCGCGCTTCGCGACGCTGTCGGGAGCCTGGCCCGGTCGGACGAGGC
>MPNF01000185.1 GCA_002238885.1 Alphaproteobacteria bacterium bin95
GAGACGGCGCGCATCTCCGCAAACAGCTCCCGGCCCCAGAGCACGGGATTGCCGCGCTTGCCGTTGAAGGTCGGCACGCAGATCGACCGCCCTTCCACCGGGTTGAAGGCCGCGATCAGGCGGTCGATATGGACGGCCGACACGAAAGGCATGTCACCCAGCAGCACCACCGCGCCGTCGATATCCTCGGGCAAGGCGGCGATCCCTGCGGCAAGCGATGTCGAGAGTCCATCCGCATAGTCCGGATTGTGGACGGTCGGCGCATCGACGGCCGCCTCGATGCGCTCCCGCTCATGGCCGGTCACCACCAGCAGGGAGGCCGCCTGCGAGGCGCGCGCCGCCTCCAATGCCCGCTGCAGCATGGCGGCTCCGTCCACCTCGGCCAGCAGCTTGTTCGCCGGGCCCATGCGCCGGGACTGCCCCGCGGCCAGAACGACGGCGGCGATACGCGGCAATCGGGCGGCCTCGGCCGCCGCCCGGTCGCGCACCCGGGGCTGCGGCCGCGTCGGAATGTCGATCAGGAGCCCGCCGACACCCATCGACATGATCTCGCGCCTGCCAATCTCGAGGCCCGCCGCAAGACGCTGGAGCACCCAGTCGAAACCGTTGGACTTGGGCGAGCGGGCGCAACCCGGCAGGCCGATGACCGGCACCGGACCCACTTGCCCGACCAGCAACAGGTTGCCGGGGTCGACCGGCATCCCGAAATGCTCGATCCCGCCGCCTGCCGCCTCGATGGCCGCAGGCAATACGTCGCGCCGGTCCACGATGGCCGAGGCGCCTGCGATCAGCAGGATGTCCGGGCCTTGCCCCAGGCTCTCCCCTATCGCCTTCGCAAGCGCCGCCTCGTCATGCGCGGCGCGGCGCTCGTCGATCAGCTCTCCGTCCAGGGCTTCGACGCGCCCGCGGGTGATGTTGACCGTCTTGTCGAGCACGCTCGGCTTGACGCTCGGCAGCTCCGTCTGGATCAGCGCCACCCGTTTCGCCTCCAGCTTGTGCAGCGCCAGCAACGGGCCCTCGACACGCCGGACCGCCTCGTCGGGAGCGGCGAACGGGATGATCTTCACCGTCGCCACCATCTGGCGGCGCTCGACCAGGCTGTATGGCGGAAGCGTCGCCAGGGTAATGCTTTCGTCGAGCAGGTTCAGCCGGTCCACCCGGTCCGCCTCGACGGTCAGCACGCCGCGTTCCTCGGCGAAGAGGTTGACGCGCCCTGTGAACGGCGCCGCGACCTCCAGCCCCTCGCCCGCAACCGCTGCCGCGATCGCGGCTGCCGCGCTGTCCTCGTCCATGTCGCCCGGCTCGAACCGGGCTGCCGTGACTGTCTCGACGCCCGCTTGCGCCAGCACTTCCAGGTCCTCAACCGACAGCAGCCGCCCCTTGCGGAAGACCGCCCGCTCCACCCGAACGGAGTGCGCCAGCAGCGCTCCCCCGGCATCCTTCAGCGCGAGCGGCCCGAATTTCATCGGTAGAGCGCCTCCGTCATCTGCGCCGCGACTGCGAGCGCAATCTCGGCCGGCGCGCGGCCGCCGAGATTGAGGCCGATGGGAGCGTTGATACGCCCAATGGCGGCTTCGTCGAACCCGGCTTCGACCAACCGCTCGACCCGCTTCGCATGCGTCCTCCGGCTGCCGAGCGCACCGATATAGAACGCCTCCGAGCGCAGCGCGACATGCAGTGCCGGGTCGTCCAGCTTGGGATCGTGGGTGAGCGTCACCACGGCCGTGCGCCCGTCAACGCCCAGGGCCTCGAGCGCATCGTCGGGCCACTCGTCGCAAATCGAGACATCGGGAAAACGCTGGGCCGTTGCAAACGCGCCGCGCGGATCGACGAGCGTGACGTCGTAGCCGAGGCCGGACGCCATCCCGATCAGCGGCTGCGAGATATGTACGGCGCCCACGACAATCAAACGCAGCGGCGGGTTGAACACCTGCACGAACCAGCGCCCGCCCTCATGCTCGAAATCGTGGCTCCGGTTCTGTTTCAGCGCGGTGAGGGCGACGGCAAGCACCGGCTCGGGCACAGACCCTTCGCCATCCTCCACCACCGCGTCCACACTACCGTCCAGAGCGGCAACGCGCGCCACCGGGCGCCGTTCAGCGCGCGCAGCACGCAACCGGTCGAGCGTCTCCGCCTTCATGCCAGCTTCTCTACGAACACCTCTATCGACCCGCCGCAGGCGAGCCCGACTTCCCAGGCTTCCTCGTCGCTCACGCCGAAATCGAGAAGGCGCGGCTTGCCGTCAGCAATGGCGCTTTGCGCTTCCATCACCACCGCACCCTCGATGCAACCGCCGGAGACCGAGCCCTCGAAGGCGCCGCTGTCGTCCACCACGAGCTGGCTGCCGACCGCGCGCGGCGACGACCCCCAGGTCTTGACCACCGTGGCCAGCGCAACGCCCTTACCCGCCGCTGCCCAGGCCGCCGCCATGTCCAGGATTGCGTCCCCTTCGCCTACAGCCGCGTCAGCCATTCGCTCACTCCCTCCTGCCGGCGGGCCGGCTCGCGCCCGAGCGCGACGGCCAGATCCTCAAGACTATCGAGATTGTGCGCCGGGCGGAATTCGTCAACATGCGGCATCAGCGCGACCGCACCGCGCGTGCGCGGCTCATAGGCGTCGTAGCGCAGCAACGGGTTGAGCCAGACCAGCCGGCGGCAGGACTTGTGCAGGCGCTCGATTTCCTGCGCGAGCCCTTCGCCCGAATCGCGGTCGAGCCCGTCGCTGATGAGAAGCACTACCGCGCCCTGCCCCAGCACGCGGCGCGACCAGAGCCGATTGAAAGTCCGGAGCGAGGCGCCGATGCGCGTGCCGCCGGACCAGTCCTCGACCGTGCCCGCGACGCCCGCGAGCGCCGTATCGACATCCTTCTGGCGAAGCTGGCGGGTGACATTGGTCAGCCGCGTGCCAAACAGGAAGCAATGCACCCGGTCGCGGTCATTGGTCACGGCGTGCATGAAGTGCAGCAGCATCCGGGAATAGCGCGCCATCGAGCCGGAAATGTCGCAGATCACCACCAGCGGCGGCGGCCGGCGCAGGCGGCGCCTGCGGCGGAGCGCCACGAAATCGCCGCCGGTGCGCATCGCCCCGCGCAGGGTTGCGCGCAGGTCGGGCCGCCGCCCCCGCGGATGCAGCCGGAAGCGCCGCGCGGGCACAGGCCGGAGCGGCAGGCGCATCTTCGCCATGGCGCGCTTCGCCGCCTCCTGCTCTGCCAGCGACATGGTCTCGAAATCCATCGCCCGGAGCACCTCGCGGTCCGACCAGGTGAGCTCCGCGTGGATCTCAACCTCCTCGTCCCCCTCACGCTCGCGAAGTCCGGTTTCCTGCGGCGTCAGCGCCTCCGCGAGACGGCGCGCCAGCGGCTCGGATTCCTCTGCGCCGGTTTCGACGCTGGAGGTCGGGATGACCAGCGACATCATCCGCTCCAGCAGGCGCGGATTGCGCCAGAAAATGTGGAACGCCTGGTCGAACAATTCCCGCTGACCGCGCCGGTTGACCAGCGCAGCATGCAGCGCCCAGTAGAATTGCGCCCGATCGGCAACATCGACTGCCGAGGCCGCTTCGATGGCCTTCAGCACCTGGTCCGGGCCGACCGGCAGGCCGGCGGTGCGGAGCACCCGGCCGAAATGCATGATGTTCTCGGGCAGCCGCCCACCGTTCATGCCGCCCCCGCGGCTGCAAGTTCGACACGCACTTCGTTCAGGATGCGCTCGGCCTCGCTCCCCTGCATGCGCGCGATGTCGTCCTGGTATTTGAGCAGCACGCCCAGCGTGTCGTTCACCGCTGCCGGGTCCAGCGCGACGGCGTCGAGCTGCATCAACGCATGAACCCAGTCGATGGTCTCCGCGATCCCCGGCAGCTTGAAGAGGTCGAGCTCCCGAACCTTCTGCACATAGCCGACGACCTGACGCGAGAGGTCGGCGGGCGCGCCTGGCGCCTTACGGCGCAGGATGTCCAGTTCGCGCCGCGCGTCGGGATATCCTACCCAGTGGTAGAAGCAGCGCCGCTTGAGCGCGTCGTGGATTTCGCGCGTGCGGTTGGAAGTGATGACGACGGCTGGCGGAACCGCCGCTGCAATCGGGCCGATCTCCGGCACCGTTACCTGGAAATCGGACAGCACCTCCAGCAGATAGGCCTCGAACGGCTCGTCCGTGCGGTCCAGTTCGTCGATGAGCAGCACGGGCGGCTCGGCATCACCGCTGCGCAAGGCTTGCAGCAGAGGCCGCTCGATCAGGAAGTCGGGCCCGAAGAGGTCGCGGCCCAGCCGCGTGCGGTCGGTTTCGCCGGACGCCTCGGCCAGCCTGATCTCGATCATCTGGCGGGCGTAGTTCCACTCATAGACGGCGGACGCCACATCGAGGCCTTCATAGCATTGCAGGCGGATCAGCCGGCGGCCGAGCGTTGCCGCCAGCACCTTGGCGATCTCCGTCTTGCCGACCCCGGCCTCGCCTTCGAGGAACAGCGGCCTGTCGAGTTTCAGCGACAGGAACACTGCCGTCGCCAGCGCTGTGTCCGAAACATAGTCGCCGGCTTCTAGGAGTTCGCCGGTCTCGACGACGGACTGGGGCAGAGCCCTTCCGGTTTGCATGGGAACGATCCGGTCAGTGGCGGAAATGGCGCATCCCGGTGAATACCATGGCGAGGCCGTGCTCGTCCGCCGCCCGGACCACCTCTTCGTCGCGCACCGAGCCGCCAGGCTGCACGACGGCGGTCGCGCCCGCCTCCGCAGCCGCCAGCAGCCCGTCGGCGAACGGAAAGAAGGCGTCCGAGGCCACGACCGAGCCCCGCGTTGCCGGAGTGCCGCCGTTTGCAGCGTCCTCGGCTTTCCGCGCGGCGATGCGGGCGCTGTCCACGCGACTCATCTGGCCCGCGCCGACCCCGACCGTCGCCCCGTCCTTCACATAGACGATGGCATTCGACTTCACATGCTTGCAGACGGCGAAGGCCACCTTGAGGTCCGCCATTTCCGCCTCGCTCGGCGCGCGCCTCGTGACGGTCCGGAACTCACCCGCACGGCCGTTATCGCGGCCCTGCAACAGGAACCCGCCCGAAAGCGAACGGAAGGTCATGCCGGACGACAGCGGGTCCGGCACGGCTCCGGTCAGCAACAGCCGGAGATTGGTTCTGCCGGCAAGCCGTGCGCGGGCTGCCGTATCGGCGCCAGGCGCAATCACCGCTTCGAGGAAGAGCGCGCTCAACCGCTCCGCCAGCGCCGCGTCGAGCGGACGGTTGACCGCGACGATACCGCCGAAGGCGCTCACCGGATCGCAGGCGAGCGCCCTGTCCCAGGCCTCGGAAAGATCGTCCGAGACGGCGACGCCGCAGGGGTTGGCATGCTTGACGATGACGACGGCAGGAGTCTCGAATTCGCTCACGAGCTCGAACGCTGCGTCCACGTCGTTCAAATTGTTGTAGCTGAGTTCCTTGCCCTGCACCTGCTCGGCTGTGGCGACCCCCGGACGGCCGCTGCCATCCGTGTAGAAGGCCGCCGACTGGTGCGGATTCTCGCCATAGCGCAGTGTCTGGCGGCGGGCGCCCGACAGCGAAATGCGCGGCGGGAAGGAACCGCCCGTCCGCTCCGCGAACCAGTTGGAGACCCCCGCATCGTAGGCCGCGGTGTGCCCGTAGGCCTCGGCGGCGAGCCGGCGGCGAAGCGCCAGCGAGGTCGCGCCATCGGTTTCCATGTCGGCCCGGATGTCGTCCAGGTGCTCCGGGGCAGTAGCGACGGCGACGAAACGATGGTTCTTGGCGGCAGCGCGGATCAGCGCCGGCCCGCCTATGTCGATGTTCTCGATGCAGGTCTCTTCGTCCGCGCCGCGCGCCACCGTCTCCGCGAAGGGATACAGATTGACGACCAGCAGATCGATGGGCTCGATGCCGTGCGCCGCCATGGCTTCAACATGCGCGGGCTCGTCGCGCAGCCCCAGCAGCCCGCCATGCAGCGCCGGATGCAGGGTCTTCACCCGCCCGTCCAGCATTTCCGGGAAGCCGGTGCGCTCGGAGACCTCGACAACGGCAACGCCGGCGGCGCCCAGTTGCCGGGCCGTGCCGCCTGTGGAAAGGATTTCGACGCCGCGCTCCGCAAGAAAGCGCCCGAACGCTTCCAGCCCCGTCTTGTCGGACACGGAAATGAGGGCGCGGCGGATCGGTATGCGGTCGCGGGCGGTCAACGGGCGGCCCTCCGGCTTCGCGTTTCGCCGCCCCCGATAGCACCCGCCCGCCCTGCCGTCACGCGGCGGCAATGTCGCGCTTGTCTCGGCATTGC
>MPNF01000186.1 GCA_002238885.1 Alphaproteobacteria bacterium bin95
GCGAACCCGCGCGTCCGACTCGCGCCGCGCCGTCTCCAGCTTCAGCGCCTCTTCCGCCCTGGCCGCCGCCGATGTCCGCAATACCGCCGCCAGCTCGATCTCCGAGCCTACAAGCTCCTTCAGGATCTCCTGCCGGTCCCGGCACAGCACCAGAACCTCGCGTTCCAGCTCCAGAGCCTCGCTGAACTCCGCCTCCGCAACCGCGCTCGAAAGCATCCGCACGATCGCCTCGCGCGGACACTCGAAGGTCCGCAATATCGCCGGCTCATACGCGATAACCGGAGGGCCGGAAGGAGAAGCCGGGGCGGCAGCGGGAGGATCGGACTGCCGCCCCGACAGACCGGCAGCGGCCGCAGCCGCACCCCCCCCGCCCCGCCCCCGGGGCGGGCCGGCAGCGGCCGAAACGGCCACAGTACCCGCCGCCGCCGGTGTTGCAGGTTGAAGAACACCGCCCGTGCCCGCCGGCGCCGCCTCTCCGGGGCTCTGCGCCGAGGCCTCGACGGAGGCTGTCAATGCCACGGACAGCGCGAGCGCCAGCGGCAGGAGAACGCGACGGAGTCCGGACCCGGCAGCCGCAATTGCCCGACATGCCGAAACCCGCCATCTTCGGCCCGTGAAGAGACCATTCGATACCCCGCGCGTCGCAAGCGCGCTCGAAAGCGCCGGCCTGAAACCCGACGAGGCCAGGGCCGCCGCACTCCGCCTGCGCGCCGGCGCCCTGGCCGGACCGCCGGAATCCGCGTTCGAAATCCCGTCCCGAGCGCTCCGCAACGAGCTCATCGAAGCCATCGCCGGAACCGCCAGGCAGGTCGAGGACACCGAGGAAAACATCCTCGAACGCGTCCAGGCAGCCGACCGCAGGCATGTCGACGCAATCCGGCGCCACCTCGACGCCGTCGAATACCGCATCTCGCAGCGCCTCGAGAGCCACGAAAGACGCACCGCACGGCTTGCCTGGAAACTCCTCGCCGCCCTGGTGGCGGTCCTCGCCATCGCAGCCGCCGCGCTCCGATACCTGCCCTGACAGGACAGCGCCGGCGCTGCGGCCGCCCACCCTGTGATATGGTGCGCACGAACCGCAGGAGCCCCGCCATGGAACGCAGCACCGGCAGCATGGGGTCGCAATACACGACCTACCGGTTCTTCCCGGACGATATTCCGCGCCTGGCAAAACTCGACTGGAGCAGTATCGCCCGGCGCGTGTTCATCGACCCCGCCACGGGACTCATCGCCCTGATGACGCCGTCCTCCCGACACGAAACCCACGCCTGGGGCGCCGGACGCGCCGTCCACGACACCGCAAGACATGCCGGCATGCGCGCCATCGCCCTCGGAGCCACAAGGTGGCCGCTTCCGGGCGATCCCGAAAACACCGGCGCAGAACCCGACGCCTGCTACTATCTCGGCGAGAACGCCGAAGGCTGGACCCGGGCCCGCCAGAAGGGCGAGGCGGAACTGGACGCCTTCGAACGCCGGACGCCGCCCGATCTTGTCATCGAGGTCGAACGAAGCCGCGACGACGCCCGCAAACCGCTTTTCTACCGCCGCCTCGGCGTTCCCGAAATGTGGAGAATCGATGTCTCCGGCAACACGCGCGAAGCCGCCATGCTGAACCTCCAGGCCGCCGGCGGACCGGAGGCGATGACCGCCTCGGCCGTCCTGCCGCCCGCCGACCCCGTCTTCGTTCTCGAAGCCATGGAACTGGCGGTCGAGGGCCGGCTGGACGAACTCGACGCCCTGATCCTCGAACGCCTCCGAAGGCAGCCCGACACGCCCGGTGCCGACACCTGACGCGACAGTCCGCGCCGCAGCGCCCGGCTTGACGAAAACCGGTGCCGGCGAACCCGTCACACGCCCTGACCTGGAAGCCGCACTGGCGGCGCTGGAGGCTCGTCTCACCTGGCACCGTATCGGCGCCATGGTCGCGCTTGCCGGCGTCATCATCGCCGCGGTCAAGCTGATCCCCTGACAGAACAAGCCCGGCCCGCCGGAAACCGGGACCGCGAAGGGAAGGCGGGGGAAAATGCGCGACATCGCCCGGACCGCCTCAGTCGATCCTGTCCGGCGTGTGCTGCGTCCACACCACGGGCTTCATCCCGAGCTGATGCGCCAACGTACGCCAGTGGACGAGCCGGAAGCCCGTCGGATCGTTCCTGACGGTCATCTCCAGAGCCTGCCTGGTCCAGCGCCAAGTCCCGGCAAAATGCGGACCCTGGTCCAGGTTCCCGGCCTCGTCCACCACCGAGAACTTGCCCTTCGGATGAAACACGAAACGCTTGTCCGCATAGGCCTCGCCCATGAACGGCAGCGAACGCGGATAGGGGCGGGCCAGTAATTCATCCGTCAGTTGGAACGCCGGATGACGATGGCCGGTAGGGAGAAACGGAAACGGGTATCCCACCATGTATACCATGTCCCGGGTAGGAAATCGTACCGCGAGGCGTGATCCGTCTTCTGCGCGCGCGACATCGAAGAATCTCTCGCTGGCGCGCTCGTCCTGGATCCGCCAAACCTCCTCGCGATCCCCCGACCGTACCCAGACCCAGCCGTACGTGTTCCACCTGAGAATGTTGCCTTCCTGGGCGTCGAGAAACGCCTCCACCTCCGCTTTCGTCGTGGTCGGCTTACCACCCGAGGCGGCGAGACCCGTCCGCCCCGGCGCCGTCAGCTGTGAGCCCGGGAAGTTCCGGATCGGCGCGTCCGGATCCTGACGGCGCAACTCGTCTATCTTCGACGAGGTCTGCTTCTCATTGATTCCTATGCCGGAAAGAGCCACGAAATCCGGGCAGCCGTCTGCCACAACGCGTGGCCATTTATCTTGAACCCAGCCGGAACGGCTCAACTTACGCTGATGCTTGCGAGGATCAGAATGTGGTTTCAAGCTCTCGGTATAGAGCGTCCCGGAAGTTGGCTCGTAGAATAATCGGACATAGTGTTTTCCGTGGCGGTGCAACGTTATCTTTTGAGCACCAACGGAATGCGCTTCTATATCAACACTGGCCCAATCTAGCTCGTATTTCCTTTTACTGCTATTCCACCAACACAGAAACCTTCGGCCGTCCTCACGAATGAACTCCGCTCTCACACTACCGGGCGCTTTCCAATATCCATAAACGAACACACGGCCGAAAACCAAGCTCTTGAAGAACTGTTCACTGTGCGAGCTATGGTTTCGAAAGACCTTCCAGTAAGGAAGCTCCGAAAGCTCAGCCGGCAAACCGCGCATCGATGGTTGCTGTCCATGCGCGGTACAGGAAGCCAGTAACGCTACCGCAAGGACCAGTGCCAGCAGTCTCCCTGTCGCGAACGTCGACGGCTTCATGCCAGCAGGTCCCTTCGGTTCCGGGCCGTAGCGGGTGGTGCGGTTCGTTTTCAATATCCGCCCTCATTGGCTTTCACGTGATCGAAGAAGGGGGCAATCCTGAAGTCTTGGGTGATCCGCCCGCGCCGACGCAGGTCGGGATCGAGACATCCCTCCGCATTGGCCTGCCAGTCGGTCAGCTTGAACCAGAGGCCCCGGCCAGGACGCGCCGCCAGGTCCGCCGGGAACAGGCGACTGTCCGGCGAGGCCTCCCCCTTGATGGTGTTCCAAGCGGAAAGAGCGCCGGCATCGACGCCGATCGCACCGGCGCACAACGCCTCCATTTCCGCCATGCTCAGGTTCCCGGCCTCGGCCGCCGCGTCGAAGCGCCCGAGCGCGCCGATGTTCCTGAACCGCAATACGGCATGCCGGGGGCCGAGATCCGTCATGAAGCCGTACAGGCGGTCCACCGCCGCCTCGTTCAGCCCGCGAACCAGGATCGTGCCGGTATTGACGATCATCCCGTGCGCCGCCGCGTTCCCGACCGCCCGCAGCTTCTTTGCCGCGCAGCGCATGTTGTCGATCGCCTCGTACCAGTCGTCATTGTCGGCGCCGTTCAGCGAGACGACCACATGGCGCAGACCCGCATCCCTGAGCGTCCGCACATAGCTGTCCCGCGCCAGCCGAAGCCCATTCGTCAGAAGAACCGGTCGATGCCCCCGCCGCCGCACCATGGCGACGATCTCCGGCAGGTCGCGGCGCATGGTCGGCTCCGCCCCGATCAGCCTGAGATTGACGCGCTTCGGAAACGCGGCGAGGCATGCCCCCAGCAGGCCTATATCCATGTCCGGGATATCCCGGTTCGGCACATAGCAATTCGCGCAGGCCATGTTGCAGCGATGGG
This sequence comes from Alphaproteobacteria bacterium bin95, assembly GCA_002238885.1. GTDB lineage: Bacteria > Pseudomonadota > Alphaproteobacteria > Bin95 > Bin95 > Bin95. Next base: position 4,206 of record MPNF01000186.1, read on the forward strand.
TCACGTCCGCCACCACCGTCTCGAACGGGTTCTCCTCGGGCGCGAAGCTGCGGACGGCAGGCGTTCCGACCGGATTGATCATCCCCTTCCCCCTGTCGGCCGCGCCCCGCCTCGAGAGCAACGATCCGGCGCTTGTCGTTCCGGTGATCACAGCGACAACCGGTAGTTGCCGCCGGTCGGTTCGAAGCCCAGGCGTTTCAGCAACCTGTCCGTGCGCGCAATCTCGACGCCGGAGGTCACGCACACATACATGCGGACGGCTCCGTTCGTGGCGGCCCAGCGCCGGAATGCGTGCAGCAATTTCACGAAAGCAATCGAGCCGCGATGCTCCGGCAACACGTAGAAGCTCTCAAGCAAGGCCGCCAAGGCCGGGGAGTGGTAGTGCGGGCCTATCGAGCCAACCACCCCTCCGATGACCCTGCCGTCCAGTTCGGCCTGCAGCAGACATCCGTCCGGCCTCTTCAGCCTCCGCTCCAGCGCGCCCCGGATCATGTCCTCGTCGTAGGGCAGGCCGTCATCCCGCTCCTCGTATACCCGGCGGGCCATCGCTACCCGCGCCGCGAGATCTTCCGCGCTGCGCGTGAACCGGATGACCACGCTCCCCAGCCGCGCTTCTGCCGGGCCCGGCGCGGCCTCTGTCGATGCCGAGCTCATTCCTTGCGCTCCCCGCGCCTGAGCGCCGCGTCCCAGAAGGCCCTCGGGCCGTGCGGACCGACATACTCGCCCTCGCCGAAGACGGTGTTGCCGGCGACGGTGCGCCTGATCCCGTCGCTGGTGAGCGAGATCGACTCAATGCCCGCCTCATCGAGGCTGCTGAGTTCGCCAGGATCGCTCTCGCCGTCCTGGTCGAGATCCTGCCAGACGCGGAACATGGCCCAATCCGCATCGTCGGGATCGAGAAGCCCGTCGCCGTCCGAGTCGAAATGGCGAAGGCCTTCGAGGTCCGTCCGTGCGCCCTCGACATAGGAGACGAAGGACAGTTCGTCATGCTCTGCGATCCGGCCGTCACTGTCCTTGTCGTAGGTAAGGAAACCGTCATCCGCCGCCGCCCACGCCATGCGCTCCCGGTAGCCGTCGCCGTTGATGTCGAAGAACGCTGTCGACTCCTCCAGCGGCACCAGTTCCACGCCGTCCCCGTCCAGATCCAGGATGATCGGCTTGTCTCCGCCTCCCCCGCTGTCGCCGTTTGCGCTGGACTCTGCTTCGGTCTCGGCATCCGTCCCGGTTCCGAAACTGACGCCGGTGTTGTCGTCCAGCCCCGGATGGTCACCGCCAGTCGATGTGCTGGTACTGCTGTCCCCGTCATCGTCCCCTTCGCCGCCGTTTTCGCCGTCAGGACCGTTGCCGCAGTCGCCCTCGCACCCGGTCTCGATCGGCGTGCAATTCTCGATCCTCCCGACCAGGCGGCGCCTCCCCGCATCGCCACGCGCGATCCGGCGCGTCGTCACCACGGGCGCGCCGGGGCGCACCCGGAAGTCCCGATACTCCGTACCTTGCTCGTAATTCAGCGTGCAGCTTCCCTGCTCGCCGGCAGGGCAGCTGCACGAGCCCGTGGTCCTGTGGACAGGGGCCGGCCTCCAGGTGATGACCGCGTCCGGGATCGGCGTCGGCGGTGCCGCTTGCGCATACTGGAAGGGGCAGAGCCCGCCCGCATGGCGCCAGTCGGTGCATGCAGCCCGCGAGCCCAGACCCGCCCGGAGAGCGCAGTCGCGCGGCCAGAGATGCGGCGCCCTCGGCGCCGTCGCCGAAAGATCGTTGCAGTTCGGCGTTGCCACCGGGCAGTTGGTCAGCGCCGTCACCTGGATCGGGACCTGCCGCGCCTCGCAGAAGCCGTTCGGCACCGCTGGCGGACAGGCCGTCAGCCCCGCAGCCAGGACGGCGTTGGTCGCGCAGTTCACGGTATGGAACTCCGGCTCCCAGCGGATGCCGGTCACCGTGCGGACCGGATCGGCGACCGCGCCTACCAGACCTACCCGGTCCTCGCCCGTCGAGGGAATGCCCATGCAGGCCGGCAGCGCCGTGTCGTCGCGACCGTGGGCGCCGC
>MPNF01000187.1 GCA_002238885.1 Alphaproteobacteria bacterium bin95
GTCGTACCGGCTCAAATGCCGGTCCCCGCCGCCCGGATGATCCTCGGTGAGATTGATGAAGAGGTCGAAGCCCGCGTCGAGCAGCGGGCCGATCCTGTCGCAGTCCGGGCGGGGGTCAGGGTAGGCGCCGGCCGCGAGGCGTCCCTCGACGATCCAGTAGCTCCGCGACACTGGCCCCGGGGTGCCGTCCGTCGCCAATGCAATTTCCACCAACTCCCGTCTCCCAGCGACCGCAGGGCAGGGAAAGGGAAACCGGATTGTCGACCGAATGCAATGGCGACGGTTGCGGCCTTACAGACGCCGCTTCATGCTGGCACGTACAGTTCTTTCGACAGGAGACGCGCAGGCGCATGAAGATCGGTGTGGCATTCCCGACCACGGAAATCGGCTCGGACCCGGCGGCTATCCGGGGTTTCGCTCAGGAGGTCGAGGCGCTCGGTTACGACCACCTCACCTGCATCGACCATGTGATTCAGGAGGTCTCCAACAATGCTGAAGACTGGCGGGCCTATTACACGCTCGACAACATGTTCCACGAGCCGCTCACCCTGTTCGGCTTCCTTGCCTGCGCCACCGAAAGGATCGAGCTGGCAACGGCGATCCTGATCCTTCCGCAGCGGCAGACGGCGCTGGTTGCCAAGCAGGCGGCCGAGATCGACCTCCTTTCCGGCGGCAGGCTGCGCCTCGGCGTCGGCATCGGGTGGAATGCGATGGAGTTCGGGGTGCTGGGCCAGTCCTTCCGCAACCGCGCCCGGCGGATGGAGGAGCAAATCGTCTATATGCGCCGGCTCTGGACCGAGCCTTCCGGCAGTTTCTCCGGCGAATGGCACGAGCACCGGGACGCCGGCATCAATCCGCTGCCGCCGCAGCGCCCGATCCCGGTCTGGGTTGGGGCGTTCCAGGACCCGGCGATCGAACGCGCCGGACGCCTCGGCGACGGTTGGTTCGCCAATCCGCGCGTGCCGCCGGGTAACGAGATGGCCCGCCAGATCGGCCTGGCGCGGGGCGCGGCCGAAACGGGGGGGCGCGCCCCGGCCGCTCTCGGCATCGACGGGACGATCCATATCGGCGACAGGGCTCCGGAAGAAGCCGCGCAGGATCTGGAGCGCTGGCAGACGCTAGGCGTGAGCCATGTGACCGTGCGCACCATGTATTCCGGCTTCGAGACGGTAGCAGAGCATCTGGAGGCACTCAGGCGCTTCCGGAAAGCTCTGGACTGACTCCCTTCGAGCTTACTCCGCCGCCGCGACGCCGGCCGGGCAAGTGACGCCGGTGCCGCCAAGCCCGCAATATCCGTAAGGCACCTTCGCCAGATATTGCTGGTGGTAGTCCTCGGCATAGTAGAACGGCGGCGCCTCCACGATTTCCGTGGTGATCGCGCCGTAGCCGGCTTGTCTGAGCGCCCCCGCGAAACGCGCCTTGGACGCCTCCGCCACGCTGCGCTGCGCATCGGAATAGACATAGATGCCGGAGCGGTATTGCGTCCCGACATCGTTGCCCTGGCGCATCCCCTGAGTTGGATTGTGCGATTCCCAGAAGACTTTCAGCAGCGTGTCGTAGGACACCCGGGCCGGATCGAAGACGACCAGAACCACCTCATTGTGTCCCGTACGGCCGGTGCAGACATCCTCATAGGTCGGGTTGGCCGTGTAGCCGCCCGCATAGCCGACCGCAGTGGTGCATACACCCCCGGTCTCCCAGAATATGCGCTCGGCGCCCCAGAAGCAGCCAAGCCCGAACAACGCACGCTCCATGCCCTCGCGGAAAGGCGGTGTCATCGGCTCCCCATTGACGAAATGCTGGGGCGGAACCGGCATGACGCGGTCACGGTCCGGCAGCGCCCGGTCCGGAGTTACCATCTGGACCTTCTTCATCAGGTTGAAAAACATCGCGGCTGCCTGTGTGCGGGTGGGACAATACCGCCAGTATAACCGGTTGTCCCCGCGCCGCAGCGGATTATATTTCCGGCAACGCAGCTCGTCGGATCCGCCAATGGAACTCGGCAAAGCCAGACGCCCGAAGCTCTTCCACGCGACAGCGCCGGGCGCCTGTCCCTATCTGCCCGAACAACTCGAATGCAAGCTCGTCATAGAGCTTTGCGATCCCGAAGCCGGATCGCTCTACACCGATCTCTCCCGCGCCGGCTTCCGACGCAGCTATGGATACGCATACCGCCCGGCCTGCAAGAGCTGCTCCGCCTGCGTGCCTGTCCGGATCAATGTTGCCGCTTACAGGGACAGCCGTTCGCTGCGCCGCGTTCGCCGGCGAAACGACGACCTCTGCGACACCATCCGCCCGGCGGTCGGCACGGCCGAGCAGTATTCGCTGTTCCGCCGGTACCAGTCGGACCGGCACACCAGCAGCAAGATGGCCGCGATGACCTTCGCGGACTATCGCGGCATGGTGGATGAGACGCCGGTATCGAGTTTCGTCCTGGAGGTGAGGGACGACTCCGACCGCCTGCTGGCCGCCTGCCTCACAGACTGGCTGGAAGACGGCCTTTCCGCCGTTTACAGCTTTTTCGATCCTGCCGAGCCCCGCCGCAGCCTCGGTACCTTCATGGTCTTGCGCCTGATCGATATTGCCCGTGCGGCGGAGCTGGACGTGGTCTATCTGGGTTACTGGATTTCGGGCAGCGGCACGATGGACTACAAACAGCGTTTCCCGGCAGTAGAACAGCTGATCGACGCCCAATGGGCGCCGCTTCAACCGTAACCGCTCCTGCAATCCCCGGCCGGCTGCCCGCCGGCGAAGAGAGGCTCGCCATGAAGCTGAACGATCCGTCCCTGCTGCGGCAGCAATGCTATATCGACGGCGCCTGGTGCGATGCGGACAGTGGCGAGACCGTTCCGGTCACCAATCCGGCCAACGGCGAGGTTCTGGGCACGGTGCCGAAAATGGGTGCCGCAGAAACGCGGCGCGCGATCGAGGCGGCGGAACGGGCGTGGCCGGCCTGGCGGTCGAAGACCGCGAAGGAACGCGCCACGGTGCTGCGCCGCTGGCACGACCTGATGATGGAGAACCAGGAAGACCTGGCGGTGCTCATGACAGCGGAGCAGGGCAAGCCGTTGGCCGAATCGAGGGGCGAGATCGTCTATGGGTCGTCCTTCATCGATTGGTTTGCGGAGGAAGGCCGGCGCGTTTACGGCGACACGATTCCGCCGCACCAGGCAGACAAGCGCGTCCTGGCGATCAAGCAGCCGGTGGGTGTGTGCGCGGCAATCACGCCCTGGAACTTCCCGAACGCAATGATTACCCGCAAGGCCGGTCCCGCGCTCGCGGCCGGCTGCCCGATGGTGCTGAAGCCCGCATCGGCCACCCCCTTCTCGGCCCTGGCGCTTGCGGAGCTTGGCGAACGTGCGGGCATTCCGAAGGGCGTGTTCAGCGTTGTCACCGGCGCGTCGGGCGCCATCGGCACCGAGATGACGACCAGCCCCATCGTGCGCAAGCTGTCCTTCACCGGCTCGACCGAGATCGGCAAGGTGCTGATGGCGCAGTGCGCCAGCACGATCAAGAAGATCTCGCTTGAACTCGGCGGCAATGCGCCCTTCATCGTGTTCAACGACGCCGACCTGGACGCGGCGGTGGATGGAGCGCTCGCTTCAAAATACCGCAATATGGGCCAGACCTGCGTATGCGCGAACCGGCTCCTGGTGCAGTCCGGCGTCTATGAGGATTTCGCGGCGCGTTTGAGCCAGGCGGTGTCCGGCATGTCTGTTGGCGACGGAATGCAGGAGGGTGTGCTGCAGGGCCCGCTGATCGACATGAGCGCGGTCGAGAAGGTTGAGGAGCATATCGAGGATGCGCTCGCCAAGGGCGCGCGCGTCGTGGTTGGCGGCGGTCGGCACGAACTGGGCGGTACCTACTTCAAGCCGACGGTGCTGGCAGACGTGACGCCCGGCATGAAGGTTGCACGCGAGGAGACCTTCGGTCCGCTGGCGCCTCTCTTCCGTTTCGAGGAAGAGGACGAAGCCATTGCCATGGCCAACGACACCGAGTTCGGCCTCGCCGCCTATTTCTACACCCGCGATCTCGGCACGGCGTGGCGCGTGTCCGAGGGTCTCGAATACGGCATTGTCGGCGTTAATACCGGCCTGATCTCCGCTGCCGAGGCGCCCTTCGGCGGGGTCAAGGAGTCGGGCATTGGCCGAGAGGGCTCGCACTACGGCATCGAGGACTATCTGGAAGTCAAGTATCTGTGCATGGCCGTCGGCTGAACCTTGGGTGCGGACAAGGAGAAGCGGGTCGCGGCGGCGCGCGCCGTCGGTCTGATCGAGGCTGGCATGACGATTGGCCTCGGGACGGGGAGCACCGCGGCCCATGCCATTCGGCTGATCGGTGCGCGTGTCCGCGAGGGGATGGCCCTGCGCGGCGTGCCGACATCGGAACAGAGCGCCGCGCTTGCACGCGCGGAGGGTATTCCGCTGGTCGACCTGAACGAGGTCGAGCGCGTGCATCTCGCTATCGACGGTGCGGATGAGGTGGATGGCGGAAAGCGTTGCATCAAGGGCGGCGGCGGGGCGTTGCTCAGGGAGAAGATCGTTGCGTGTGCGGCGGACCGCCTGGTCGTCATCGTCGATTCCGGCAAGACGGTGGAATGCCTGGGCGCTTTCCCCCTGCCGGTCGAAGCAATCCCCTTCGCCCGTGAGCAGGTGCGCCGTCGCATAGAGGCGCTAGGCGCTTCGGCCGCGCTTCGCACAGATAGCGCCGGACCTTTTATTACCGACGAAGGCAACCATATTCTGGATTGCCGGTTCGGCAGGATCGACGATGTCTCCGGTCTGGCGGCGCAGCTCAGCGCCATTCCGGGCATTGTCGAGCATGGACTGTTCATCGGAATGGCTGACGACGTGATCGTCGGCCGGGGCGGCACCGCCTGTTTCATGGAGTGAGGCAAAAGCCGGATGGCCCAATACGACTACGACCTGTTTGTGATCGGCGCCGGATCGGGCGGCGTGCGCGCGGCGCGCATCGCCGCTGGCCACGGCGCGCGGGTGGGTATCTGCGAGGAGAGCCGCGTCGGCGGCACCTGCGTTATCCGGGGCTGCATCCCCAAGAAGCTGCTGGTCTATGCCTCCCATTTCGCCCGCGATTTCGAGGATGCGTGCGCCTATGGCTGGGGTCCGGCCGCAAACGGTTTCGACTGGTCGCGCCTGATCGCCAACAAGGACAGGGAGATCGACCGTCTGAACGGCATTTACCTGTCCCTGCTTTCGGGTGCGGGTGTCGAGCTGATTGAAGAGCGCGGTGTGCTGGAGGACGCGCATACGATTCGCCTGGGAGGACGGCGCATCACCGCCGACAAGGTGCTGGTGGCGGTCGGCGGCTGGCCCTGGATGCCCGACATTCCGGGAATCGATCACGCGATTACCTCGAACGAAGCGCTTGAGCTGAAGACCCGGCCCGACCGCATCCTGATCGTCGGCGGAGGTTATATCGCGGTCGAGTTCGCCGGCATTTTCCACGGTCTCGGCGTCGAAACGACCGAGATGATCCGCGCTGAGCATCTGCTGAACGGCTTTGACGACGACATCCGCAAGGAACTCGGCGAGCAGATGCAGGCGGATGGCGTCGAAATCGTCAACCGCACCAATCCGACAGCTATAGAGAAAACGAACAACGGCTACCGCGTTGTGACCGATACCGGCCGGACAATCGAAACCGACCTGGTCATGTTTGCGACCGGCAGGAACCCCAACACCGCCGGCCTCGGCCTGGAAGCGGCCGGGGTCGCGATGGACCGCAAGGGAGCGGTCGCGGTTGATGGGGACTCGCGGAGCTCGGTCGGGAATATCTACGCCATCGGCGATGTGACAGACCGGCTGGCGCTGACCCCTGTTGCGATACGCGAGGGGCACGCCTTCGCCGACACGGTTTTCGGCAACAGGCCGTGGCAGGCCGATCATGCCGATGTGCCGACCGCAGTCTTCAGCCAGCCGCCGATCGGCACTGCTGGCCTGACGGAGGCCGAAGCGCGCACGAAACATGGCGAGGTGGATATCTACAAGAGCCGCTTTCGGCCGCTGAAGCACACGCTTACCGGCCGCGATGAGTTCACCCTGATGAAGCTGGTAGTGGACTCGGCAACGGACCGCGTGCTGGGTGCTCACATGATCGGCGCCGATGGCCCCGAGATCGCGCAGGGCCTCGGCATTGCCGTCAAGATGGGCGCGACCAAGGCTCAGTTCGATGCGACGGTCGGCATCCATCCGACCGCCGCCGAAGAGTTCG
>MPNF01000188.1 GCA_002238885.1 Alphaproteobacteria bacterium bin95
CGGTCCTGCGACGCATGTTCGGCGAGCGCATCGAGCAGCGCGCGCGCCTCGGCATCCTCCAGGCCCCGAATGCCCCGCGACGTGGAAGCGGCGCCGTAGAGTGCGGGACGACCCGTAACCGGATGCGCGAGCACCAGCGGGTGAAAAACGTCACGCACCTGCTCTTGCTCCTCCGCTGTCAATTCCATGGCCTTGGTGCGGGTGTTGTAGTCCTCGTCAGCGCGGTTGCCGTAGCGATGGCACGCGACCAGGCCCGCAATGCGTTTGCGTATCCCGGGCTCAAGTGCGTCATAGGCCGCCCGCATATCGGCGAACAGCGTCTCGCCGCCCCGGTCCGGCACCTTGATCGCATGGACGATCGTGGCGTTGGAAGCCACATCCTCATAAGCCATGTCCTGATGCCAGAATGCGGCGCCGTCGAAGATCCCGGTCGGCTTGTCATCGACGAAGATGTTGGAAAGCGGCAGAATCTCGGGCACCTCCTTGTGGCGCAGGTGAGCGGCGATATGCGGTTGCGGGCGTCCGAAATGCCGGGCGAACCACAGGAAGCGCCGAGGTTCGATCTTCTGGTTGCGGATCACCATGAGCTGGCTGTCGTGAAACCGCCGACGCAGCGCAGCCATCTCGTCCGCGCCGGTCTCGGCGGCGAGGTCGAGGCCGGTGACCTCGGCCCCGAATCCGTCCGCGAGGGGCTCGATCTTGTAGCGTTCCATGATCTGCTCCCTGCTCAGTGGCGTATCAATTGATGAATCTCGGCATAACCCAGCGCGGCAAGGACAGGATCGCATCGGGAAGGGCGATCACGATACCGAGCACGAAGATCATGGGTAACAGGATGATCGCGACGTCCCTGAGCGCGTCGATCACCCGGATCCGCCCGATGGCGGCGGCGATCAGCAGGCAGAGCCCGTAGGGCGGGGTGACGAGCCCGAAGGCCAGGCTGATGACGCCGATGATCGCGAAGTGGATCGGGTGCATGCCGACATGCTGGGTCACCGGGAACAACACCGTGCCCAGGATGATGATCGCCGGGATCGCGTCGATGAACATACCGATGATCAGGAAAGCAAGCGCGCACATGATGCCGGTGCCGATCAGCCCGAGCCCCATCGCCTCGATCTGACCGACAAGTGCGGCCGGGATCTTGAAAAACGCCAGGCACCAGCCGAAGGCCGAGGCGGTGCCGATGCAGAACAGCGAGATCGCAGCGAACCGGGCGCTGTCATAGAGAATGCCCGGCAGCGCCGGCAGCGCGACCGAGCGGTAAATGACGGTGCCGAGGATCAGCGAATAGACCACCGCCACCACGGAGGCTTCGGTCGGCGTGAAGAAACCGCCGACAATTCCGCCGACGATAATCAGGGGCGTCATCAGCGCCAGCGACGCGCTTGCCGCAGCCACCATAAGCTCGATGAGGGTGGAACGGGCGTAAACCGGGTAGCCCCGGCGCCTGGCGTAGATATAGACCGTCAGCATCTGGGAGCCTGCAATCAGCACTCCCGGCACGACGCCCGCCAGGAAGAGCCCGCCGATCGAGACCGACATCAGCCCGCCCCAGACGACCATGAGAATCGAGGGTGGAATGATGACGCCCATTACGGAGGAGCATGCCGTAATCGCCACCGCGAAGGGCGCGTCATAGCCCTGCTTCTTCATCTGCGGGATCAAGAGCGATCCGATCCCCGCCGCATCCGCCGTCGACGACCCCGATATGCCGGCAAAGAGCATCGAGACCACGACATTGACATGGCCGAGCCCGCCCGGCAGATGCCCGACCATGGCGCGCGCCAGCCGGATCAGCCGGTCGGTGATGCCGGCCGCGTTCATCAGGTTGGCCGCCAGCAGGAAGAAGGGCACCGCCAGGAGAACGAAAGCGTTGTAGCTCTTGAACATCTCGCGCAAGAGCAGCACCGGGGTCAGCCGTTCCTCGATGAAGAAGACCGGCACGACCGCGAGCCCCAGCGCGAATGCCACCGGCACGCGCAGGATCACCAGGACAGCGAAGACGCCGAACAGGATGGCGGCAACTTCACCCGGCGCCATGGGCGCTCCCGGCGCGGTAGTCGCGAATGAGGTCCCAGATCCTCTCGATCAGGAACATCGCCCAGGTCACGCCGGCGATCGGCCAGGCGATGTAGATCGAGAGCATGGGCAGACCGGCGATTTCCGAGTGCTGGCGCGAACCGAGAATGGCGAAATCGTAACCGTAGATCATGAAGGTCAGGGCGACGGCGAATACCGCCGTATGGCCGATCAGCTTCATGATCAGCTCGACCAGCGGGTTGGAGCTGTGCGGCAGGACATCGACATCGAAATGGGTGCCGTCGCGCACCGCGATCATCGCGCCGATCAGGATGATCCAGACAAAGCAGAAGCGCGCGATCTCCTCGGTCCAGATGAAGCGCGGGATGATGCCGGTGTAGCGGCTAAGGATCTGCATCGCGACCGGCACGATCAGCACGGCCATCAGCACGGTCAGCAGAATCCTGAGCAGACGGTAGTAAGCGCCCAGGAATTTGCGCATACGCACCTCCCGGGTTCAGGTGCAGGTCGGGAGGGTCCGACAGGCGGGGCCGGACGGCCCCGCCGTTCGGCTCGACGTTACTGGACTGCCTCGATGGCCTCGAGCACGTCGACCGCCCCCAGTTCCTCGGCATAGGCGCGCTTCACCGGACCGGCAAGCTCCAGCAGCATGTCGCGCTCGGCGAAAACATGGGTCTTCAGCAGCCCGGCGTCCTCCATAGCCTTCAGCTTGGCGCTGTCCTGGCTCGATTCGATGTCGCGGCCGTACTTGCCGGCGATCTTGCCGGCCTTGAGCACGCAAGCCTGCTCATCGGCGCTCAGCCGCTGGAAGGTCGCATCGGAGAAGGCGAGCGGACGCACGGTGATCGCGTGCGCGGTCAGCGAGATATGCGGCCCGACTTCGTAGAACTTCATCTGCTCGATGCCGGCGGCTTCGTTCTCGGCGCCGTCGATCACGCCGGTCTGGATGGCGTTATAGACCTCGGCATAGGCGATTACCGAGGGATGCGCGTTGATCGCCTCGAAGATTCGAGTCTGGATCGGCGCGCCCATCACGCGCATCGGCAGGCCCTTGAGTTCGGACATGTTCGTGACCGGGCGGTTCACGATCAACTGCCGGGTGCCGCCGCCGGCATAGCCGATCAGCCGCACACTTGCCGTCTCGAGCACATCGCCGGCCAATGGCGCCAGCGCGTCGGCCTCCATCACCTTGTTCCAGTGGTCGAGATCGCGGAACAGGAACGGCATATCCATCAGCGGCGCCTTGGCACTGAAGGTCGACATGTGCGACGGCGCGACGATGGCGTAATCTACCGCAATACCTTGGCTCATATTCTCGAAATAGTCCTTCTCGAGACCGAGCTCCGAGTTCAGGTGCAGATCGAATTCCAGCGAGCCGTTCGAGCAGGCGGACGCTTCTTGCTCGAATTTGCGCAGCGCCTTGGTGAAGGCGTGGCTCTCGTCGAACTGCACCGCGCCGATCAGCGTCGTTGCGCCGGCTGGCGCCATCACGGCGGTCGTCAGGAACGACGCCGCGACCGCCGCGCAGCCCAGCGTCAGTGACTTGAACACAGACATTTCTCTTCCTCCCGTAGTGAAGCGGCGACCGCCGAAGCGCTCCCTTGCTCCATCGCTCAGGCCGCCATTCACAGTAGGTAACGGCCGGAACCGAGTCCAGCACCGGAGCAGACGGGGCATGCGATGCGAAACGCTGCCCTACAGCGTGATCCCGCCGTCGGCGATGAAGACGGCGCCGGTGGTGTAGGCGCTTTCGTCCGCGGCGAGGTGGACGGCGAGCGCCGCGATCTCCTCCGCCGTGCCGAGGCGGCCGAGCGGCTGGCGGGCGATGAAGTCCCTGCGCGCCTGCACGGGGTCGTCGAAGGCCGCGATGCGCTCGTCCAGCGAGGGCGACTGCACGGTGCCGGGCGCGATTGCATTGCAGCGCACGCCCGTCGAGATGGCATCCGCCGCCACCGCCCGCGTCAGCCCGATCACCGCCGCCTTGGTGGTGGAATAGACCGCGCGATAGGGCACGCCTTTCAGGTTGGACGCGACCGAGGCCATGTTGACGATGGAGCCCCGGCCCGCCGCCATCATGCCGGGCAGGAAGGCCCGGATGGTGCGGAACATCGACTTCACATTGAGGTCGAAGGCGGCATCGAGTTCGGCTTCCGTCGCTTCCAGGATCGTGCCGTGATGGACGAAGCCCGCGACATTGCAGAGGGCATCCACCTGCCCGAGCGCCCCGGCGAATGCCGTTATCGCCGCGCCGTCGGTCACATCGAGCCGGTCCGTTTCGATGCCGCCGCCCAGATCCGCCAGCTTATCCGCGTCGATGTCGGTCGCGACCACCCGCGCGCCCTCCGCCGCCGCCGCCAGCGCGATGGCGCGGCCGATGCCCTGTCCCGCCGCCGTTACCAGAACCGTCTTGCCTTCGAGTCGCATGGAAGCTCCTTCCCCCTTCCGGCCCGCGCACTTGACCGCCCGCCGGTTTCGTTCCACCTAATCCGGCGAATGTCGCCCCTCGAGCGAAAGACGTAAAGGAGCCTTGGTGCCGCCATGCCGGACGCCCACAGCCCGACCCGGATCGTTGCAGACCTTACCTTCACGGTCCGGCAGGACACCAAGCCGTGGTTTGAGAGTTCGCGGATCACCGGCGGGGTGCCCAAAGTCCACTTCAGGACCGAGGAACGCCCGGTGTCGATCCACGACATGCGCGCCGACGCGGCCCGGCTCTCGCTGGATGCGACGGGCTTCGAATTGCACCGCCACGAGACGGCGGTGGACGACCTGTATGACGACAAGGCGGTCGGCGATGTCTATGACCGCGAGGTCGAGGAGTTCCTGAAACGCCTGACGGGGGCCGACATCGCGGTCGTGTTCGACCGCACGCGGCGATCGGATGCCGGCGCGGGAGCTACCAATCCCGACGGTATGCGCATGCCGGCGAGCCGGGTGCATGTGGACTATACCGACGACTCCGGGCCCAAACGCGCCCGCGACGAGCTGGGTGACGAGACGGTGGACCGTGTGCTCGGCGCCGGTGGGCGGATCGTGCAGATCAATGTCTGGCGGCCGATCCGGGGGCCGGTCGAGCGCTCGCCGCTGGCGCTGGCCGATGCCGGCAGCATCCCGAAGGAGGACCTTCTGGCCACCGACCAGGTGTTCCCCGACCGTGTGGGCGAAATCTACCAGCTTGCCTACTCGCCGGCGCATCGCTGGTACTGGGCGCCGCGAATGGAGCGCGACGAGGTGCTGCTCATCAAGGGCTGGGACAGCCTGGACGACGGCCGCGCCCGCTACACGCCGCACGGCGCCTTCGCCCTGCCTGACCAGGACCCCGCCGCGCCGCCGCGCGAGAGCATCGAACTCAGGGCCTTCGTCGCCTTCGAAGGCTGACGCCGGGCCGGTCGAGGAAGCGAAGCGGCTAACCGGCGGCCGACTGACGCGTTGCCCGAACGCTTTATTGAAGCCAGCCCCGGGCTTCGCTAGGTTGGAGACGCCGGATCGCACCGCCCGCTAACTCGGGAGTCGCGGAGATGACCAAGTTCGTATATTGGCAGGAGGAGGATGCATGGCTCGGCTACCTTCAGGAGTTTCCGGACTATTGGACCCAGGGTGAGACCCTGGATGACCTCAAGGCGCATCTGAGGGATCTGTATGCCGATCTGACGGATGGCGACCTGCCCGGAATCCGCCGCATCGCCGATCTGGCGGTGGCGTGAAGCGGACCGAGCTGGTCAGGAAGATCGGGGAAGCCGGAGGCGTCCTGATACGGCGCGGCGGAAAGCATGACTGGTACCGGAACCCCGATACCGGCGTTTCCCAACCGGTTCCGCGTCACCGCGAAATCAAGGACCGGCTGGCCAGACACATCCTCCGGCAGTTGAGTTCGCCTCCCCGCTGACTCAGAGTCCGGGCCCCTCTGCGAAACCTGTCCCCGGCTTGGCCGGAAGACCTCCGACGCACTAACATCCAAACCCGATCAGTCTCCGGGGGCCGGCCGCCATGACCGATGAAATCAATGTCGCATTCAGGACAGCCGACGGAGAGATGTTCCATGTGAGCGGGACGCCGGGCACCAGCGTGATGGAAGTCGCCATCATGAACGATGTCCCGGGTATCGAGGCCGAATGCGGCGGCGCCTGCGCCTGCGCGACCTGCCATGTATACGCCCCCGAG
>MPNF01000189.1 GCA_002238885.1 Alphaproteobacteria bacterium bin95
CCGGAATCGATGACCATGCCGACCCGGTTGGTATAGGGCAGGGCTTCGGGCGCGATGAAGTTGCGCCGGCGGATTTCCGCGGTGGAGAGGCCGAACGCCTCGGCGCCCGCGTCCAGCAGGCGCTCCATCTGGTAGCAGATTTCCGGCCGCCCGGCGCCGCGATAGGCGTCCGTCGGCACCGTGTTGGTGAAGACACAGCGCACGGAAAGCTGCATGGCCGGCACATGATAGACCGACCCGGCGATGCGGGCGCCGGCCACGGTCGGGATCCTTGGCCCGAAGTCGGAGAGATAGCCACCGAGATTGGCGAGCGTGTGGGCCTTCATGCCGAGGATGCGTCCCTCGCCGTCGAACGCCATTTCCGCCACCGTCAGGTGGTCGCGGCCATGCGGGTCGGCGAGCATCGTCTCCTGTCGGTCGGCGCACCACTTGACGGGCCGGCCAAGCCGCCGGGCCGCCCACAGAACCATGATCGTTTCCGGAAACAGCTTCCCGCGCAGCCCGAACCCGCCGCCGACATCGGGAGATACCACGCGCACCCGGTCCTTGGGGACCTGGAAGGCGATGTCCGCAAGTCCGTTACGCACGCGCACGGCGCCCTGGGTCGGCGAATGCAGGAGATACCGTTCGGCTTCGCCCTCCCATTGCCCGATGGCGACACGCGGTTCCATCGGATTGCCGACGACGCGGTTGTTCGCCAGCTCTACCCGCACCGTCTTCGCCGCCCGGGCAAAGGCGGCCTCGGCCTCGGAACCGTCATGACTGAGCCAATGCACGCAGAGATTGGAGCCGACCGACTCATGCAGGACAGGCGCGCCCGACGCTTCCGCCTCGGCGGCGGTGCTAACGGCCGGCAGCACCTCGTATTCCACCTCGACGAGCTCGGCGGCGTCCCGGGCCTGTTCCGGGGTTTCGGCTACCACGAACGCAACAGGGTCGCCGACATAGCGCACCCGGTCGGTCTGGAGCACCGCGCGGCCGGGATCGGCCATGCGCGCCCCTTTCGCACCCGGTACATCGACCTGGCAGGGCAGCAGCGGCAGACCGTCCGTCGCCGCATCGTGCCCGGTCAGTACTGCCAGCACGCCCGGCGCGGCCTCTGCAGCTCTGGTGGCCAGCGTCCGGATATGCGCATGGGCGTGCGGGCTCCGGAGCACGACAGCATGGGCCTGCCCCGCGATGTCGATATCGTCGGTATAGCGTCCAGCGCCGGTCACGAAGCGCGCGTCTTCCATGCGCCGCACCGGCTGGCCGATGCCGAATTGTTCCATTGGAAGGCCTTTCCTGGAGGGCGCCGGAATCCGGGCCTATTCGAAGTGTTTCTCCATCACGTCTGTGACGGATTTTCGAATGATCGGGATGACATGAAGGCTGATATCGGCCGTGTATCCCGGCAGCTTCTTCTGTATCGCGAGTCCTTCAGGAGAGCCGTAAAACACCGTCATGGCCACGATCTCGGCCGTGCTGAAGTGATTCGCCACGATCTTCACCATGATGTCCTCGATGTTGGCCTCGGCCAGCCCTTCGGACACACCCTGACGGAACAGCGCGCGCTTTTCTTCGGGAACCAGCAACATGATGTTGCGCGCCACATTGTCGGACATACGTTCGACGGGAACGAGCTCAATATAGGTCTTCGCTGCCTCGATACGGCTTTCCGGCGTGTCGGGTGGGTCTTCGGCGGCCGCAGGCGCTGCGGAGAGGCAGACCGGCAGCAGCGCCAGGAACAGGATATGCCCCGCGGTTCGGCTGGTGGCGGCGAAGCGTCTTCGAATCGGGGAACAGCTTCTTTTAGGTCTTGTCTCGTCTTGCACGGCCGTCAGGTTCCTTCCTGTCCGCGGGATGCGGCAACAACCGCGCCAGCACACGCCATGCTGCGCTGAATGGCCGGCGGCCGCAACCGTTGCGCCGGGCCCGCGTTTTGGACTGGCGGGAGGGCTGGAATCGGGTTAGATATATCTCCCGTCCGACATTCCGTCCGTCTTGCGCCGGCTCAGCCCGGTGCGCCTGTGCGAGGACTCCGAGCCGTGATCGAAGTGGCCCTTGTCGTCCATGTGCTGATCTGCATCTCGCTGGTCGCCGTCGTGCTGCTTCAGCGCAGCGAGGGCGGCGGGCTCGGCATCGGCGGCGGGGGCGGCGCCGGCGGCGGGCTGATGACCGGACGCGGTGCCGGCAGCATGCTCACCACGATCACCATGTGGCTGGCGGCGGGTTTCTTCGCGGTCAGCCTCTTCCTGGCGATCATGATGTCCACGACCCGCGAGCCCACCTCGATCCTGGACCGCCCGGTGCAAGAGGCCCCGTCCGGGCCCGCGGCGCCGCTCGGCCAGTGAGCGGGGAGGCCGGTCCCCGCTTCATATTCGTGACGGGCGGCGTGTCCTCGTCGCTCGGCAAGGGCCTCGCCGCCGCCTCGCTCGGTGCGCTCCTGCAGGCGCGCGGCTACAGGGTCCGGATGCGCAAGTTCGACCCCTATCTCAATGTCGATCCGGGCACGATGAGCCCCTACCAGCACGGCGAGGTCTTCGTGACCGTCGACGGCGCGGAGACCGATCTCGACCTCGGGCATTACGAGCGCTTCACCGGCAACGATGCCCGTCGCGACGACAGCGTCACTACCGGCAAGATCTACAAGCAGGTGCTCGACCGCGAACGCGCCGGCGACTATCTGGGCGCGACCGTGCAGGTCATCCCGCATGTGACCGATGCCATCAAGGAGTTCATGCAGGCGGGGCTGGACGGCGAAGACTTCGTGCTGGTCGAGATTGGCGGCACCGTCGGCGACATCGAGGGCCTGCCCTACCTGGAGGCGATCCGCCAGTTGCGCCAGGAGCTCGGGCCGGACCGCTCGATGTTCGTGCATCTCACGCTTGTGCCCTTCATCCGCTCGGCGGGCGAGATCAAGACCAAGCCGACCCAGCATTCGGTCAAGGAGCTGCTGGGCCTCGGCATCCAGCCGGACATGCTGCTCTGCCGCTCGGAAGACCCGCTGCCCGAGGACGCGCGCCGCAAGATCGCGCTCTTCTGCAATATCGGCGTGAGCCGGGTGATCTCCGCCCACGATGCGGACCCGATCTACGCCGTGCCGGCCGCCTATCACGACCAGGGCTTCGACAGCGAGGTGTTGGCCGGATTCGGCCTTTCCCGGGCCCCGGAACCGGATCTCGGGCTCTGGGACGAAATCACCCGGCGCGTCCGCTCGCCCGAAGGCAGCGTGCGCATCGCCATCGTCGGCAAGTACACCGAACTTCGCGACGCCTACAAATCGCTTTCGGAAGCGCTGCGCCACGGTGGAATCGCGAACAATGTGCATGTCGAGGAAGACTGGGTCGAGGCGGAGCGGTTCGACCGGGAGGACATTGTCGGGCGGCTTTCCGGCGTCCACGGAATTCTGGTGCCGGGCGGCTTCGGCGAGCGGGGGACCATCGGCAAGATCGGCGCCGCCCGCTTCGCCCGCGAGCGCAAGGTGCCCTATTTCGGCATCTGCTTCGGGATGCAGATGGCGGTGATCGAGGCGGCGCGCTCGCTCGCCGGGCTTGAGAAGGCCGGATCGACCGAGTTCGGGCCGACGCCGGAGCCGGTGGTAGGCCTCCTCGAAGAGTGGGTCGCCGACGGGCAGGTCGAGCACCGCTCCGAGGCCGACGGCAAGGGCGGCACCATGCGGCTCGGCAACCATACCGCCGACCTCGCGGCCGGCAGCCGCGTCGCCGGGATATACGGCGCGCGCCGGGTCGAGGAGCGCCACCGCCACCGCTACGAGGTGAATATCCGATACCGCAACCTGTTGGAAGCGACGGGGCTGCGCTTCTCCGGCCTCTCGCCGGACGGCAACCTGCCGGAGATTGTCGAAATCGAGAATCACCCATGGTTCATCGGGGTACAGTTCCATCCTGAATTGCGCTCGCGCCCCTTCGACCCCCACCCCCTGTTCAAATCCTTCGTGACCGCCGCCGTCACGCAGTCGCGGCTGGTCTGATGCGCGAGGTTCCCGTCGGTCCGGTCCGGTTCGGAAACCGGCTGCCGCTGGCGCTCATTGCGGGCCCCTGCGCGATCGAGAGCCGGGCGCATGCGCTGGAGACGGCCGAGGCGCTGGCCGACATGACGGCCCGGCTGGGGCTGCCCTTCGTTTACAAGTCCTCCTACGACAAGGCGAACCGCACGGGCGCCGGCAGCCCGCGGGGCGTCGGCATGGGGCCGGGGCTGGACATCCTGGCCGAGCTTCGCGAGCGCTTCGGCTGCCCGGTGCTGACCGATGTGCACGAGCCGGGGCACTGCGCTCCGGCGGCCGAGGCGGTGGACATCCTGCAGATCCCGGCCTTCCTTTGCCGCCAGACGGACCTGCTGGTCGCGGCGGCGGAGACCGGGGCGGCGGTGAATGTGAAGAAGGGCCAGTTCCTGGCGCCCTGGGACATGGCGCATGTTGCGGACAAGATCTCCGGCGCGGGCAATCAACGCATCCTGCTGACCGAGCGCGGCGCCTCCTTCGGATACAACACGCTGGTTTCTGACATGCGCGCGCTGCCGGAGATGGCGCGGACCGGCTGGCCCGTGGTCTTCGACGCTACCCATTCCGTGCAGCAGCCGGGCGGGCTCGGCGGCAAGAGCGGCGGGCAGCGCGAGTTCGCGCCGGTGCTGGCCCGCGCCGCCGTTGCGGTGGGTGTTGCCGGCGTGTTCATGGAGACGCACCGGGACCCGGACAAGGCTCCCAGCGACGGCCCCAACATGATCCCGCTGGACCGGCTCTCCGGCATTCTGGAAACGCTGCTTGCCCACGATGCGATCGCCAAGACGCATCCCGAGAGGACCGCATGACCGCCATCACCGATATCCACGCCCGCGAGGTGCTGGACAGCCGCGGCAACCCGACCGTCGAGGTCGAGGTGCATCTGGAAGACGGCTCGACGGGCCTGGCGGCCGTGCCTTCGGGCGCTTCCACCGGCGCGCATGAGGCGCATGAACGCCGGGACGGCGACCCCGCCCGCTATGGCGGCAAGGGTGTGCTGGACGCCTGCGATGCGGTGGACGGCGAGATTTTCGATGCGCTCGGCGGCATGGAGGCGGAGGAGCAGCGCCGCCTCGACCGCGCGCTCATCGACCTCGACGGCACGGCCAACAAGAGCCGGCTCGGCGCCAATGCCATTCTCGGCGTCAGCCTCGCCTGCGCGAAGGCGGCGGCCGACGCGGCCGGCCAGCCGCTCTACCGCTATGTCGGCGGTGTCGGCGCGCACATCCTGCCGGTGCCGATGATGAATGTGCTGAACGGCGGCGCGCATGCCGACAATCCCATCGACATCCAGGAATTCATGATCGTGCCGGTCGGCGCGGAGAGCTTCGCCGAGGCGCTGCGCGCCGGGGCGGAGGTGTTCCACGCGCTCCGCGCGCTGCTGCTGGAGGCGGGCCAGAGCGTCAATACCGGCGACGAGGGCGGCTTCGCGCCCGCGCTTTCCGGGGCCGACGAAGCGCTCGGCTTCATCATGCGCGCCGTCGAGAAGGCGGGCTACCGGCCGGGCGAGGACGTGGCGCTTGCACTGGACGCGGCCGCCACCGAGTTCTGGGCGGACGGGCGTTACCGGCTGGAGGGCGAGGGGCGGACGCTCGATGCAGACGGCATGGCCGGCTATCTGGAGGACCTGTGCGGGCGCTATCCCATCGTCTCGGTCGAGGACGGCATGGCGGAAGACGACTGGGAGGGCTGGAAGGAGTTGACCGGCCGTCTCGGCGGCGGGGTGCAGCTCGTCGGCGACGACCTGTTCGCCACCAACCCCGAGCGGCTGGCACGGGGACTCGGCGAGGGTGCCGGCAATGCGGTGCTGGTCAAGGTCAACCAGATCGGCACGCTCAGCGAAGCTCTGGATGTCGCGGCGCTCGCCATGAACGCCGGCTGGCGGGCGGTGATGTCACACCGCTCGGGCGAGACGGAAGACGCCACCATCGCCGACCTCGCCGTCGCGACCGGTTGCGGGCAGATCAAGACCGGTTCGCTCGCGCGCTCCGACCGTCTCGCAAAATACAACCGGCTGCTCCGCATCGAGGAGGAGCTGGGGGAAATGGCGGCCTGGCCAGGCAGGACGGCGCTGGCGCGCGGCACCGGCTGAGCGGCACGCCGGGACGGGTTGACCGCAGGGCCGGCCGGGCCGATAACGGCTGCGTTGCAGCAAGGCGATGGAGCAGCGG
>MPNF01000190.1 GCA_002238885.1 Alphaproteobacteria bacterium bin95
AGACGCCTTCGAGACCTACCTCAAGGAGGTCCTCGTCCCCGAACTGCGGAACGGCGACCTCGTCGTCATGGACAACCTCTCAAGCCACAAGGGACCGAAGGCCCGCAAGATCATCGAGGAGGCCGGCACCCGGATCCTCTTCTTGCCGCCCTACAGCCCCGACTTCAATCCCATCGAACTCGCCTTCGCAAAGCTCAAGGCCAAGCTCCGAAAGGCCGCCGAGAGAACCGTCGACCGCCTCTGGAGCACAATCGGAAAAATCTCTCAGAGCTTCTCACCCCAAGAGTGCAAAAACTACTTCAATGCCGCCGGATACACCGCAACATGATCGGATCAAGCTCTAGTGAAATTATCAATCCAAGCGATAGTGTCGGGCTCGGAACGCTCAAGCTGTGAAAATCTTATACCACTTTCCGAGACAAATTGAAGAGCACCCCAGCGTGTATCGGGAATCAATAATTTTCTCTGCAATAGAGTCGAATGAGCGCGATTATAGCGCCTTGATCTTACGTTTTCTGCCGAATGGATAAGTGATCGCGTAAGAAAAAATATATATAATCCGCGCTAAAATTCGACTCACTTTCAGCACTCCCGAATTTGACTTCTTGGCGATTCCTGGCTAACCTTATGCTCTATTGCTGCATATTCAGGCGGTTTTTCTGCCCCACGTCGGCCGATCTTTTCTCATTTTGGGCGGATCGATCAGCGGAACCACGCCCTGCGACTTCCAAACGCGTGTTAGAACGAATTCCGCGCCTGGCGGCGGCGCAACCAGTCCGCTAGACGGTAGCTGATCGCAGCCGCGTACTCCAAGACAGTCCGCTTGACCTTCGGCTTGGGGATTATATACATGGCTGCGCACACTACCAATGACCGAAGGTTCGTATAGACCGCCCGTATAGTCGGACTTCCGGCGACCATTCGTCGGTCTCGAACCCGACCGCATCCAAGAGCGCAAGGCATGGAGGCCGGTTCATGTTGAACCGGACCTCGCCGTAGTGACCGGGGCTGTCGTTGCGCATTTCCAGTTCCCCGACATTCTGGCCCCCGTGCCGGAACAGCACCTTCTGCGCGTCGAATTCTCCGCCTCGGCGAGCGGTGGAATTCACGACCTCGAAGGCGTCCGCCATAGCCGTCACCACGTCATCGCTCCAATAGACGCAGAACATGCCGTCATGCAGCACAGTCAGATACTGGACCTCACCGCCGTTGAAGATGGATTTGCGCAGAAAGGCGCGTAGCAGCGCCTTGCGCTGGAAGCGGTCCTTCAGTTCCCGCATCGGTGTCTGCAACCGAAGCTTCGCCGAGTCCTTGTTGTCCTCATAGTCGCTGTAGCGGGGCGGAAAGGCGTCAATGCAGTGGACTAAGAGTGAACCGACGCCGTTCAGCGCTTGGAACCCGTCGTCGTCGAGGAAGCGGTTGCGCCGGTAGAGGAATATCTGCCATTTGCGCCGGCCGGCCTTGACGGAATGCGCATCCCCGGCCGGGTCGATTACATCCTTCTTCGCCGCCTGGTCGCGGCGGTAGTCCCTGTTCAACCCGATAGCGAGCGCGAACCGCAACGCATCGTCGTGACCGCGCTGCCGATATTCGCGGGCTGCCTCACTGGTGCTCGCCCGTCGAGCGTTCACCGGGGATGCCGCCAGATAAGCAGTTCGTGTGATTTCTTCACATGCGAGCCGCCGTTGCGTTCGCGTCGGTTCTCACCGATCCGCGTATCGCCCTGCCCGAAGGTGTATTGCCATTCCGGCGTCTCGATATTGCAGTCTGAATACCACTCGCGGATCGTCGGGCAGTCGTTATAGGACAGGATGAAGCCTGCTTTGTGCTTGAGCAGCAAGTCGCGCAACGCCTCGTGCCGAAACCCGGCATGGTGAATCGGGAAGTTCCGGTGCGGATACATGCCGACAAAGGTCTTACCCTCTTCGAGATAGTAGGGCGGGTCGCAGTAGAGGAAGTCCGCCGCATGGCGCGGTATCGACCGCTCGAAGCCCATGCAGCGCACCGTCAATCCCGGCGCGCTGAACGCCTCGACCTTCTCCACCATCTTCGCGTAGCGGTCTTGGCTCAAATAGATGTCGGAGGGCCAGCCGAGGAAATGCGGCCCGTAAGAAGTGTTCGAATTGAAGTAGTAGTGCGCCGCAAGGTCGTAGCGATTCAGCGTCTCTCCGCGCTTCCAGTGGCCTTCCAGTCGCGTCTTGACGCGGGCGAAGGTCGGACGGTCCGGCGCGAACGCCCGGAGCCGCCGCGCCAGCGCCGACGGGCGCTGTAGCTGCTCTTGCCAATAGGTGCAGAGAATGTCGAAGACATCATAGGCGGCGACAGGCAGTCCCAGTTCACGGGCGATGGCGATCTCGACAGACCCGCCGCCCATGAAGGGCGACGCGACGCGCTCTATGGCGTCAGGCATGAGGTTCACGACCATGCCCACGGCAAGGCTCTTGCCTCCGGCATAGCGCAGCGGCGAGGTCAGATACCGCTTGTAGTCTAGCTTGCCGGTGCTGCGCAGACGGTCGAGGAAATGCGCCTTCCGCAAATACAGCGGAGGGCGACCGTCTTCCATCCGACCTTCGTTGAGAAGACGACGGGCGAGGGCTTCCGCGCTTAGACTGGTCGGCGGAATGACCGTTTGCAGTGCCATTTTCAGCATCTAGCGCCAGAAGCCAGCCCGTTATCCGCAATAAGGTCGGTGTAAAGCAGGCGCTTCCCCACCATGCCGGCCGCAAGGGCTGCCATCATGTCCGCCGTGTCGGATTCGCGGATGTTGTGACGGCCGGCAAACTCGTTGACATACCGCTGAAGGTGCTTGTGCGAGAGCTTGTGGAAGGTTCCGGCGTAGCCGCGCTTGAGCATGGCCCAGAAGGACTCCATGCCGTTGGTGTGTGCTTGCCCGCGCACATATTCGGCGACCGAGTGATTGACTGCCTCGTGCGTGAACTCCGGCATTCCCTTGTAGGCTTTCGCTTCGTCGGTATAGAGCGTTGCACCGGGCCGCACATTGTCGCGCACGAAGCCTTGCAGCGCGCCAGCGTCCGTGGCCTCCATGACGCGCGCGGCGACCTTGTTGCTGTTGCGGTCCTTCACGCCCGCGACGGCGGCTTTGCCCGCCGTGCCCCGGCCCGTGCCCGCCAGTTCTTTCCGCTTTGAGTTCGACATATTGCGCCGCTTTCCCCCGAAGTAGCTTTCGTCGGCCTCGGCAGGCCCGAAGAACCCGCCCGACTCGCCCATCATAGCCTCCCGGATACGGTGGGCCATGAACCACGCCGATTTCTGCGTGATTCCCAAGTCCCGGTGCAGCTTCATGCTCGACACGCCCTTGAGGCTGGTGACGCTCAAGTAGATGGCGATGACCCACTTGCGCAGCGGAATCTTCGACCTTTCCATCGCCGTCCCGGTGCGGACGCTGAACCGCCGACGGCAGCCGCCGCACCAGAAGACCATGCCTTTTTCGCTCGTCTCCGTGTTCCCGCAACGCGGGCAGAAGCGCCCGGTGCAACCCCAACGCTGTTCCACGAACCAGTCATGGGCGCTTTCCTCGGTCGGGAACATCTCGACGATTTGCAGAAGGGTGATCCCTTCGCGATGCGCTTTGCCCGGTGCAGATTTCGCCATGTGCCTGTCTCCCTATGAGACCAATCTAGCGCCCGGCTTTTGCGCTGTCAAGTATATAATCCCCTTCGGCTTGGTCTTGATGGAGGGCGGTACGCCCGCGTGTCGGACGATAGCCGGTTCGACGGCCAGGAACACCAGTCCGTTTTGCCACCATTCCGCGTACAGCCAGTCTATTGGCGCGCGGATGCGCCAGCAGTAGTGAAGGAGCACTTCGGCTGCCTCCATCCGGATAATGTAGCCGACCGCCCCGCCAAAGCGGCGCCGATACCTGACAAGCCGACGCCCGCTGTCGAGCACCGCCAGGACTCGGTCAATGCGGTATTGCCGTTTCGGCGCGAGTTGCACGATGTCCCATTCCACATCGGCCTTCATGATTTCCTCAATGGTGACGGCAAACTCGTCCTCCAGCCGCGCATCGTCCTGCAAGACGATAGCGTGAGGCGTTCGGGCTTCTACCATGCGTTGCCAGATGAACCAGTTCGACAGCAAGCACCCGATCTGACCCGGGGCCAGTTCGCGGCCCCGCATGACCCGCCACCACTCGGTCTGCATTCGGTGCCGATGCTCTTCCTCGTCAAGCTTGTCCCCGTCCACAGCGTCGAAGAATTCGAATTCGAACTCGGCAAGCTCCTGTCGAATGGCTGCACGGCGCTCGACGTCCCTTGCGAGGGAAATTACAAAGATGGGCGGCATGGTTCTCGGCATGATGGTGAGGCGCCTCGCCTTTTCCAACAGATTGACGGCTGGGCTAGAGTGTTTCCCGGTTTCTTCAGGCTGCCAATATTCTCTTGAAACATTCTTCCTGTCGCGGCTGCGCCTGTGGGGAGGCAGGCAGGACACGAAGCGGCATGTACATCATATCCACATTCTGCGATCGCGGTATGCCTCGGCCGTGGTTGGCCCGTCCAACGTTGCGTGAGGTTTCCCGGTGTGGAAGAAGCAACTGGGTCCTGGGTGGGCCGCCGCAATCGTGCCGTCCGTCGATCCGGAATCCACCACCACGACCTCGCGCGCGACCGCGAGGGCGGCGCAGATGGCCGCGCCGATCCGGGGCTCTTCGTCGAGTGTCCGGATGTAGCAGGAGTTCGGGGGCGTCGCTTCCGGGCGCAACGCAGTCAACGCAACAGGCTCCGGCCCGGCCCACGCCGCCTGCTATTCGGCCGGTGCGGGCGGCGGCAGGTCGTTCCGCCGCGTGACGAATTCCATCAGGAACTCCAGCCTTCCTTCGACCCGCGCTACACGCTCTCCGAGCTGTGTCACGCGCTCGCCGAGTTCGTCCACCTTCCGGTCCACCGCTTGGATGTCGGCGCGTAACCTGGTCCCGACCGCCCCGATCTCCTCGCGCAACTCGCCGCGCATGTGCTGCATGTCGGCGCGCAGCCACAGGAACAGGTCGACGATCAGGCCGCCCAAGGCCACGAACATGCTTCCCGCCGCGGCCAGAAGCGTCATCGCCTCTCCGGCAAAGCCCGTCCGGCTACGCTAACACATCCGCGCCGCACTGGAACGGGCGCTTGCGGAAACCCTTCACAGCAATTCCCTGTAAACCGCGAGCGTCCCGGCGTACATGCTTGCCAAGGTGAAGTTGGCGAGTATGCGGGCGCGCGCCCGTCCCGCAAGATCCGGGCCCGTGGCGGCGAGTGCATTGCGAATGCCGTCGGCGAGCGCGGCGGGGTCGCCCGGCGGGACCAGCCAGCCGGTCTCGCCGTGCAGAAGGATTTCGCGCGCGCCGCCGTGGTCGCTGGCGACGACGGGACGGCCCATGGCGCCGGCCTCCGCCAGCACGCGGCCGAAGGACTCCGGCTGGACGGAAGCGGAAATGACGACATCGCTTGCCGCATAGGCGGTCGCCACATCGTCGGTATGGCCGGCGAAGCGCACCGGAAGGCCGCGCGCCAGGGCCTCCAGTTCCCGCCGGTAGGCGTCCCGGTCCTTGTCCGAGCCCACGAACACGGCCACGAGGTTGAGGTCGGTCAGCCGCCGCATGGCCTCGATGAGCACGGCGTGGCCCTTGAGCCGGGTGAGCCGTCCCGGCAGCAGCACGACCCGTGCCTCTTCGGGGACGGCCCATTCCGCCCGGAGCGCGGCCTTGTCGCGGGGTCGGACGGCAGCCGGCTCGAAGGCTGCCGCGTCGATGCCCCGATGCACGACCCGGATGCGCGACGGCGGGCAACGATAGGTGTCCCGAATATGCGCGGCGATGAAGTCCGAGACGGCAATGACCAGATCGCCCCGTACCATGATCCGGTTCCAGGCGCGCTTGGCGGCGCTGCGGGCGCCGTAAGCGCCGTGGAATGTGGTGACGAACGGAACCCTCGCGCGCCGTGCCGCCGACCGGGCGCTCCAGGCGGGCGCGCGCGATCGGGCGTGGACGATGTCCACGCCTTCCCGTTCGATCAGTTCCTTCAGGCGGCGGGCATTGCGCCAGAGGCCGACCGGGTTCTTGGTGTGGACGGGGAGGGCGATGTGGTCCGCGCCGAGCCCCGCCGCCATCCGCCCGCCGGAGGAGACGACCAGCGCCCGCGCGCCCACCTCGCGAAGCGCCGCGGCAATC
>MPNF01000191.1 GCA_002238885.1 Alphaproteobacteria bacterium bin95
TGCGTTCCACCAGCATGAACCCGCCGCCCATCGCGAAGCCGTTGACGGCGGCAATGACGGGCTTCTGCAGGGTCCCTTCGGCGAACGGGTCGTCGAGATCGTCATCGGACGAGTCGACGTCGCCGCGCTCGACGGATTCCTTCATGTCCTCACCGGCGCAAAAGCCCCGGCCGGTCCCGGTCAGGATCGCCACCTCCAGGCCGTCATTGTCGCGGAACTCCGAGAAAGCCTCCGCCATGCCCTGGCGGATCACCCTGCTGAGCGCATTCAGACGCTCCGGCCGGTTGAGCCGGACGACCATGGTCTGGCCGTGGATTTCCGTTTCGACAAACGCCATGACTTAGCCTCGCAATGCTGTGGAGCGGTCTGAAGATTGCCGCCCCTGTTTACTACTCGAGATGGCAGGCGGCCAGATGCCCGGATTGCGATTCCGTCAGCGGGGGCGCCACCTGCGAGCAGATGTCCATCGCGAACGGGCAGCGCGTGTGGAACCGGCAGCCGCCGGGCGGGTCAAGCGGGGAGGGCACCTCGCCGGACAACACAATTCCTTCCTCCTGCCGGTCCGGATGATCCGGCAGGACGGCCGAGAAGAGGGCTTTCGTGTAGGGATGGCGCACGTGCTCGAACAGCGATTCGGTCGGCGCATATTCGACGATCTGGCCGAGATACATGACCGCGGTCCACTCGGACATGTGGCGCACCGTGGCGAGGTCGTGGGCGACCAGCAGGTAGGCGACATTGTCCTGTTCCTGGACATCCTTCAGCAGGTTCATCATCTGGGCGCGGATCGACACGTCGAGCGCCGACACCGGCTCGTCCAGCACGATCAATTTTGGGCCGATGGCCAACGCGCTGGCGAGGGCGATGCGCTGGCGCTGTCCGCCGCTGAACTCATGCGGATACTGGCGCGCGTGCTCCGGGCGCAATCCTACCTCGACCAGCAGCGCCGCCACGCGATCGTCGATTTCGGCGGGCGTCCCCCATTTCGATATTCGAAGCGACTCCGCGACGATGTCCCCGACATGCATTCGCGGGTTGAGCGACGACCACGGGTCCTGGAACACCGCCTGCACCTTGGCGTGGTAGTCCTGCTTGTCCCGGCCCGACAGGCCTTGCCAGGACCGGCCTTCGAGCAGCACATCGCCGGCCGTCGGGGTTTCGAGGCCCAGCACCAGCCTGGAGGTCGTCGTCTTGCCGCAGCCGGACTCGCCTACGAGGCCCAGGGTTTCACCCTCGCCGATGGAGAAATCGACGCCATCGACTGCCCGGACCTGCCCGACCTCCCGCGAGAACAGGATGCCCTTGCGCACTGGGTAGTGCTTGCTGAGGCCGTGAACCTCCAGGATCGGGGCGGTGCTCATGCCGCCAGCCAGCAACTTGCCGAGTGGTTTTCTCCGACGTTGACGGCCTCGGGATAACGTTCGAGACAGCGAGGCTCGGCATGGGGGCAGCGGTCTGCGAACCGGCAGCCGACGGGCAGGTCGGAAAGGGCAGGCGGCTGCCCCTCGATCGCGCGCAGCCGCCCGGTCTTGCGCCGCAGTTTCGGCACCGACGCGATCAGGGCCTGGGTGTAGGGGTGAACCGGGTTGTCGAAAATCTCCCGCACCGGTCCCGTTTCCACGATGCGCCCTGCATACATGACCGCGACCCGGTCGCACATCCGGGCGACGACGCCGAAGTCGTGGGTGATGAACAGGATGCCCATGTCGAGAGAGCTCTGGAGCTCCTTGAGCAGGTCGAGATATTGAAGCTGGATCGTGACATCGAGCGCCGTCGTCGGTTCGTCGGCGATCATCACCTCGGGCGCGCAGCTGATGGCGATGGCGCCGACGACCCGCTGCTTCATGCCGCCGCTCAGTTCGTGCGGATACTGCCCGACACGCTGTTCCGGCGCCGCCAGCCGCACCCGGCGCAACACGTCCACCGCCCGTTCCCGCAGCGAACGCCCGGTGTTGTCCGGCCTTCGGGCGAGCGCCTCGTGCAACTGGTTGCCGATGCTGAACACCGGATTGAGCGATGTTTGCGGGTCCTGAAGGATCATGGCGATCCGTTGCCCCCTCACGGCCCGCATCTCGCCCGGGGATTTGGCGAGCAGGTCCTCGCCGTCGAGAAGGACGCTGCCCTCGATGGTCCGCGCAGCCGCCTGCGGCAGCAGGCGCAGGATCGAGAGCGCGGTCAGGCTCTTGCCGCAGCCGGACTCGCCGACGAGGCCGAGTACCTCGCCGCGCCTGAGCGCAAAGGAGACGCCGTCCACCGCCTTGACCACACCCCGCCTCAGGAAGAAGTGCGTGTGCAGGTTCCGGACTTCGAGAACCGGGGCGCTGTCCATCGTGTCCTCGAACTTCCGCTAGAGTTGCCGGAGCTTCGGGTCGAGCCGGTCGCGCAGCCAGTCGCCGAAGAGGTTGAAGGAGAGCACGACCAGCGTGATCGCGATACCGGGAATGAGGGAGAGCCACCAGGCGCTGGTGATCTTGCCGCGGCCCTCGGCCACCATGAGGCCCCAGGAGGGCGTCGGCGGCGGCACGCCCGCGCCGAGGAAGCTGAGCGACGCCTCCGCCACGATGATGACGCCGACATTGAGCGTCAGCAGCACCATGAAGGTGTTGAGCACGTTGGGCATGATGTGGACGAACATGATGCGCGCTGGCGAACTGCCATGGACCCGCGCAAGCGCCACGAAGTCGCGCTGCTTGATCGCCAGCACCTCGCCGCGGATGACGCGCGCGAACCCGGCCCAGAGGAAGAGGCTGAGCGCAATCACCAGCGTGTCCATGCCCTGGCCCATGGTGACGGCCAGCAGCAGCGCGAACAGGATGGTCGGGAAGGCGAAGGCCGCGTCCACGACGCGCATCAGGAAGGCGTCCAGCTTGCCGCCGACATAGCCGGAGAGGATGCCGAGCACGAGTCCGACTCCGCCGCCGACGGTGAGCGCAAGCCCCGTCACGATGAGACTGACCCGTGCTCCGTAGAACAGCCGGGTCAGCAGGTCGCGACCGAAAATGTCGGTGCCGAGCAGATATTCCGTGGAGCCGCCTTCCTCCCAGAAGGGCGGTAGCAGCTTGTCCGGCAGCGACTGGTCGATGGGCGAATGGGGCGTGAGCCACGGCGCGAACACGGCCACGAAAATCATCGTGCCGATGATCGCGAAGGATATGAGAGGGAGCCGCCGCATCGCCCGCCCTACTCGAACCGGATTCTGGGATCGACATAGGCGTACAGGATGTCGACCAGGAGGTTGATGAACAGGATGAAGATCGCATCCATGATGATGACCGCCTGGAGCAGCGGGTAGTCCCGGAAGATGACCGCCTCGTAAGTCAGCCGGCCGATCCCGGGCCACGCGAATACGGTCTCCGTCACGATAGCGCCCGTCACCAGCCCGCCCATGAACACGCCCCAGAGGCTCAGCACCGGGATGAGCGCGTTGCGCAGGCAATGCTTCCAGATCACCGCGGTCTCGCTGACGCCCTTGATCCGGGCGAGCTTCACGAACTCGCTGTCGAGGGTTTCCAGCATGCTGGAGCGGATCAGCCGCATGAACCCGGCGACCAGGAAGGTCCCGAGGGTGATCGTCGGCATGATGTAGTTCAGCGGCCCGCCCATCCGGCTGGACGGCAGCCAGCCCAGCGTCACGCTGAACAGGTAGATCAGCACGATCCCGAGCCAGAAATTGGGCGTGGATATGCCCAGAACCGCAATGGTGGCGGAGATCCGGTCGATTATCCCGCCCCGGCGCAAGGCTGAAATGACGCCGAGCGGCACGGCCATGACGATAGCGAGGATCATGGCCGGCGGGATCATCAGCAGCGTGTTCGGAAGGCGCGAGAAGAAGATGTCGGTCGCCGGCTGTCGGTAGCGGATCGAGGTTCCGAGATCGCCCTGGACGGCATCCACGATAAAGACGCCGAACTGGTCCATGACCGTCCCTTCGAGCTTGAGGCGCACGATCATGTCCTGGCGGTCTTCTTCGGTCGCATCCTCCGGCAGCATCATGTCGACCGGATTGCCGGTCATCCGCCCGACGAAGAACACGATGGAGGTCACCACCGCGAGCAGGATCACGCCCTGGACAAGGCGCTGCAGGATGTAACGCTGCATGGGGCTACCCCGCTCGGCGCGACCGACCCGGAACGAAAATGCCGGTTCCCGACCGAAGCCGGGAACCGGTCATGTGCGAAGCCGCTTCGTCACCAGGGCTTCTGCTCGGGCCTCGGCATGCGCTCGAACACGTCGCCTAGCTCGTGGCGGCCGGGGATGGTGTCGAACTTGCCTACCTGCTCCGGATTGACAGCCCAGTAGCCCATGCCCTCGATGATTGGCACGGCCATCCAGGAGTCCGCCACCATGGTGAGCATCTCGTCCGTTTTCCGGGCGCGAAGTTCCGCATCCTGGGCGGTCACGACTTCCTGGTGCAGCTTGTCGTAAGCTTGGCAGAAGTCGTTGCACTCCTCCGTGTCGCCGAACAGGTGATGGCCGCCCTTGCTCTGGAAGCCGCCGGAATAGCGCGCGACGGCGACCGGGCGTCCGGCGGTGCGGAACATGGACGCCGCCCCGGCAAGCGACTTCTGCTCGCCGCGATAGAGCAACCGGAACGCACCCCATTCATAGTGCTTGATGTCAACATTGACGCCGATCTTCTGCCAGAAGTCGGCCACGGCAATACCGATCTGCGTCATGTAGGGCGTGCCCGGCAGGGCGGTGTTGGCGAACTTCATGTCGAACCCATCAGGATATCCGGCTTCGGCAAGCAACGCCTTCGCCCGTTCGGGATCGTAGCGCAGCGCCGTGCGTCCCCACTCCTGCCACTTGGCGATATCGGTATCGACCGCATAGCTGAAGGTCGCGAACGGCATCGGCCAGCTCGCCTGGCCGTACATCACATGGTCGATGATCTGCTGGCGGTCGATGGCGAGCGACAGCGCTTCGCGCACCCGCACGTCGGCCAGCGGCGAGTCCTTGTGGCCCTCCTTGTAGGTGCCCCAGAACTGGTAGATCGCCTGCATGGTGCCCGGCACGGTGACGAGCTTGAGGTTGGCGGCCTCGACCTCCCGGATCGATTCCGGGCTGATGCTCGCGATTGCCGCCTCGCCCGTGCGCACCATGGCGACGCGGGTGCTCTCTTCCGGCACCAGCAGAATGCGCAGGCGCTTGAAGTTCGGCGTGCCGCGCCAGTGCGGGCCCTCGACGGCTTCGAACTCGACATAGTCGCCCGGCACGCTCTCAACGAACTTCCAGGGACCGCTGCCAACGGGCTCGGCCCGGAACTTCTCGACGCCGACCGACTCGATATAGTTCTTGGGCATCAACTGCCCTTCCTGGAACACAGCCCGGCTGAGACCCGCCGGGAAGTGGACCTGGACGCCTTTGGTGTAAACCCGCACGGTGTGGTCGTCGACGACCTCGATGCTCTTGACGTTCCGGCGCAGGGCCGAGGCGCGGGACGCAATCGACTCTTCCGACATGGTCCGTTCGAGGCTGAACTTCACGTCATGCGCGGTGAGCGGGTCGCCATTGTGCCATTTGAGGCCCTTCTGCAGATGGAAGAACCAGCTCTGCCCGTCTTCGGCCAGCTCCCAGCGTTCGGTCACGCCCGGACCGAGGCCGCCTTCTTCGAGATTGAACCCGATCAGCGCATCGTAGATCGGCGCTTGGTAGTGGGCGTGCGGCGCGCGGCCCTCCAGGATCGGGTCCATGGTCTGGCCGCCCAGCGTTTCGAGGGCCACGACCAGGGTGCCCTCCTGGTCCGCTGCATGCGCGACGGAAAACGCGGCAAGTACCGAGGCGGCCAAACCTCCGAGAACACGGCTTCGACGAAGCATCGAAATTCCTCCCTTCGTGCTGTCAGGCGTTTCGAGAACGCGAGCGAGCATTACAGGGGGCCCCGCGACAAGCTGTCAAGCACATCCGGCCTGTCGCAATTGCGCGGGTTCAGGGCGCGCAACTGTCTGGCGTCCCCTGCCTGCTTGGGCTATGTGCGACCGGTTCGGTCCGGGGGGCGTTGCTTCATGGCGCGTTACTCGATCTTCTCGCTGGCGCGCAATGCGCTGACCGGCCATCGGGACTGGCCGGAGCTCTGGCGCTCGCCGGAGCCGCGGCCGGCCTATGAGGTCGTGATCGTCGGCGGTGGCGGCCACGGCCTCGCGACGGCCTACTATCTG
>MPNF01000192.1 GCA_002238885.1 Alphaproteobacteria bacterium bin95
CCATAGCCGATGCTCTTTTTGTGGCGTATCATGACCTACTCTATTGTATTTACTGTATAATTTCTATCACAAGAACTGGCAATTTTCTGCACGGACGTCCGGGCCCTGCATCCACGCCCCGTTTGCTCCGGTTTCCGGCGACCGCCAGAACCGGGACAGTCCGGACGTTCGATCTCCTCGACCGGATTGCGCCGCGCCGCACCCAGGGCGACAAACTCCCCGTACAGCGAGGACAGCACCGTCAGCTTGCGGAGCACCGTCGCCGGCCTGAGCCGGTTCAGCCCGGAATCGCCTCCTGAGACGACCTCCGGGGCGCCGGGCGTCCTTTCGCGCTCGATGGCGAGAGCCTCGAGAGCCGCAGCGGCGTCCTCGCTCGCCTCGGGGTTCGGATCGCGCCGGAGCTGCCGGGCGAGCATCAGAAGGCGTCAGGGGCCATCGCAGCGCCTCCAGGCAATCAGGAGCCCGCCAGGCGCCTATAGACGCCCGGGCGCCGGTCCAGTTGATATGGCGCCAACCAACAGGCAAGCCTTCCTGGACCGCCAGCCAGCGATAATTTGACTATTTTTTCATCGTTGCACAAATATAAAGCAAATTACTGGCGATCCCGCTTCTCGAAATGGCGTTCATTCGGTTCTACGGTTCAGTTCACGCGTTTTGGCACGTTGTTTGCGTCTCATGTTGCAGTGCAAACCTGTGCGTGGAGTTGAAACGCAATGAAGACGATGACGAACCGCATTCGGGGCCTGGCGGCAGCCGGCCTTTTCGCCGGGGCGGCAATGGTCTCGGCGGCGCCTGCGATGGCCGAGACGATCAAGGTCGGAATCCTGCATTCCCTTTCGGGCACGATGGCGATCAGCGAGACGACGCTGAAAGACGCCATGCTCATGCTCATCGACGACGTCAACAAGGCCGGCGGCCTGCTCGGCAAGCAGGTGGAGCCTGTCGTGGTCGATCCGGCGTCGGATTGGCCGCTTTTCGCCGAGAAGGCGCGCGAACTGATCGAGAAGGAGAAGGTCGCCGTCATCTTCGGCTGCTGGACCTCCGTCAGCCGCAAGTCGGTGCTGCCGGTGTTCGAGGAGTTGAACGGCCTCCTGTTCTATCCGGTCCAGTATGAGGGCGAGGAGTCCTCCCGCAACGTCTTCTATACGGGAGCGGCGCCCAATCAGCAGGCAATTCCGGCCGTCGAATATCTGATGAGCGAGGACGGCGGCGCCGCCGAGCGCTTCGCCCTGCTCGGCACCGACTATGTCTATCCGCGCACGACCAACAAGATCCTGCGCGCCTTCCTGCATTCCAGGGGCATTTCCGACGAGGACATCCTCGAGGAATACACGCCCTTCGGTCATTCCGACTGGCAGACCATCGTCTCGAAGGTCCGGTCCTTCGCCAGCGAAGGCAAGAAGACCGCCATCGTCTCGACGATCAACGGCGACGCCAACGTGCCCTTCTACAAGGAACTGGCGAACCAGGGCGTGATGGCCGAAGACCTGCCCGTGGTCGCGTTCTCGGTCGGCGAGGAGGAGCTTGCAGGCATCGATACCGGCCCGCTGGTCGGCCATCTCGCCGCATGGAACTACTTCATGTCGGTCGAGACGCCTGAGAACGAGGCGTTCATCGAGAAATGGCATGCGTTCATCGGCGATGAGGACCGTGTCACCAACGACCCGATGGAGGCCCACTACATCGGCTTCAAGATGTGGGCGCAGGCTGTGAAGCAGGCCGGAACCACCGATGTCGATGCGGTCCGGCAGGCCATGTACGGCCAGACCGCCAAATCGCTTACCGGCACCACGGCGGTGATGAATGTCAACCACCACCTCTCCAAGCCGGTACTGATCGGCGAGGTGCAGGACGACGGGCAGTTCGAGATCGTTTGGCAGACGGACGGCCCGGTCGTGGGCGATGCCTGGTCCGACTATATCCCGGAAAGCGCCAGGCTCACCGCGGACTGGACCTATCCCTGGGTCTGCGGCAACTGCGAAAAGCCGATGTTCTGATCGGGATTGCGGCGGCTGCGGCCGCCGCAATTTTTCCTCGATGCGAGGTGTGGAGCCTTGGCGGTTCGCAACGCAATCTTCCGTCTGATCCTGGTGCTGTTCGCCGCCGGAGCCTGCCTGGCTCCCGGCGGCGGCAGTGCGTCCGAGGGATTCGAGGCGGCGCTCGTGCTGCTGACCGGGAAATCGGCCAAGAAGCGCATGGCGGGCGTGGAGGCGCTCGCGGCGTCCGGGCATCCGGCTGCTGCGTCGATGCTCTCGGCCATGGTTGACGGCAAGCTTTACTACCGCAAGGAAGATGGGCGGCTGTTCGTTGTGGCCAAGCGGGGCCGGGAATTCGACCTGTTCGACCCGATGTCCGGAGAGCAGGCCGGTTCGGCCCGGTCCAAGGCGCTGAAGAAGGTCAAGGTCAACAATCGGTTGAGGCGGGCGATCCGCACGGCGCTCGCCGGGCTCAACCTCACACATCCCGACCGTGCAAAGCGCCTGGATGCAGCGGCCGGCCTGTTGAAGTCCGCCGATCCCGGCCTCCGTCCGCTGCTGGCTGCGGCGTTCGACAGGGAAGCGGATGCGGATGTGCGGGCCGCTATGGAGCTCGCGCTTGCGGCGGTCGATATCGGTCGGGATTCGCCTCCGTCGGTCCGGGTGGCGGCCGCCGGGCGGCTGGGCGCGAGCGAGGCGCCGGAGGCGCGCGCCCTCTTGGGGCGGGTCGTCGGCGATGCGCAAGCCGACCCCGCCGTCCGGGAAGCCGCGCGCGCGGCCCTGGAGGAGATCGAGAATCGGCTGGAACTCTACCGCCAGTTCGGCGCGGGGTTCCCGGGCATCAGCCTGGGCTCGGTCCTGCTGCTGGCGGCGGGGGGCGCCAACGCCGCCCCCGCCGTCCGGGAAGCCGCGCGCGCGGCCCTGGAGGAGATCGAGAATCGGCTGGAACTCTACCGCCAGTTCGGCGCGGTGTTCCAGGGCATCAGCCTGGGCTCGGTCCTGCTGCTGGCGGCGGTGGGCCTCGCAATCACTTTCGGCGTCATGGGCGTCATCAACATGGCGCATGGCGAGATGGTGATGGTCGGCGCCTATGCCACCTTCGTCGTGCAGGAGCTGTTCCGCACCTTCGCGCCGGAGCTTTTCGGCCTGTCGCTTGCCGTCGCGGTGCCGGTGGCGTTCCTTGCTGCGGCGGGGCTCGGCGCCGGTCTGGAGCGATCCGTCATCCGCTGGCTCTACGGGCGCCCGCTGGAAACCCTGCTGGCCACCTGGGGCGTGAGCCTCGTCCTGCGCCAGGCGGTCCGTTCGATCTTCGGACCGACAAACCGTGAGGTCGGCAATCCCGAGTGGATGAGCGGCGCTGTCGAGCTCGCGGGCGGCGTGGCCATCACCTACAACCGCATCTGGATCATCCTGTTCTCGCTGGCCGTGCTGGCCGCGGTCATGGCTGTCATCCGCTACACGACCTTCGGGCTCGAAATGCGGGCGGTTACCCAGAACCGCCCGATGGCCAACGCTATGGGCATCCGCTCGCGCAATGTGGACTGCATGACCTTCGCGCTCGGTTCCGGCGTGGCGGGCATGGCGGGCGTCGCTCTCAGCCAGATCGACAATGTGAGCCCCAATCTGGGCCAGGCCTATATCGTCGACAGCTTCATGGTCATCGTGTTCGGCGGCGTCGGCAATCTTTGGGGCGTGCTCGTCGGCGCCATGTCGCTCGGCATCGTCAACAAGTTCATCGAACCCTTCTCCGGCGCCGTGCTCGGCAAGATCGTCGTGCTGGTCGCCCTGATCCTGTTCATCCAGCGGCGTCCGCAGGGCCTTTTCGCCATGCGCGGCCGGGCAGCGGAGCTCTGAGCCGTGGGGTGGCTCGACCTCAAGGGGCGCATCTTTCTCGTGGCCCTCGCCGTGCTGGCGGGCGGCGCGGTGGCGCTCAACCTGTCCCTGCCGGAAAGCTCGGCATTGCATGTGCCCAACTACATGGTCGGGCTCATCGGCAAGTATCTCTGCTTCGCGCTGCTGGCGCTCAGCGTCGATCTCGTCTGGGGCTTCGCCGGCATCCTGAGCCTCGGGCACGGCGCCTTTTTTGCGCTCGGCGGCTACGCGATGGGCATGCACCTGATGCGCCAGATCGGCGAGCGCGGGGTCTATGGGCATCCTGTGCTGCCGGACTTCATGGTGTTCCTCGACTGGAAGGAGCTGCCCTGGTACTGGCACGGCTTCGATTCGGCCTGGTTCGCGCTCCCCATGTGCCTGGCCGTGCCCGGAGCGCTCGCGTTCCTGTTCGGCTGGCTCACCTTTCGCAGCCGCGTCACCGGCGTCTATCTGTCGATCATCAGCCAGGCGATGACCTTCGCGCTGATGCTCGCCTTCTTCCGCAACGACATGGGCTTCGGCGGCAATAACGGACTCACCGACTTCAAGGACCTGTTCGGTCACGACCTGAAGGGCGCCGGGATGCGCGCGGGCCTGCTGCTCGCGTCCGCCGCTGCGCTGGCCGGGGGCTACCTGCTTTGCCGCTGGATGACGGTCGGGAAATTCGGGCGCGTGCTTGTCGCGGTGCGCGATGCCGAGCAGCGGACGCGCTTTCTCGGCTACCGGCCCGAGCACTACAAGATCCTCGTTTTCACCGTCTCGGCCATGATGGCCGGGGCAGCCGGGGCGCTCTACGTTCCCCAGGTCGGCATCATCAACCCGAGCGAATTCTCGCCCGCCAACTCCATCGAGATCGTCATCTGGGTAGCCGTGGGCGGCCGGGGCACGCTGATCGGCGCGGCGCTCGGGGCGGTTCTCGTCAACTACGCCAAGACCTTCCTGACGGGCGCCGCCCCGGAGATGTGGCTGTTCGTGCTCGGCGGCCTGTTCATCGCCGTCACCCTGTTCGTCCCCAAGGGCGTTCTCGGAGAAATCGCGAGCCTGCGCGTCCGTTGGCAGGCAAGGCGGGGCAGCGATGGTTGAGCATCCTTCAGTCAGCAACGCCGCGCTCTATCTCGATGCCGTCACCGTCAGTTTCGACGGCTTCAAGGCGCTCAACCGGCTCGGCCTCTATCTGGAGCCGGGCGAGCTGCGCGCTGTCATCGGGCCGAACGGCGCCGGCAAGTCGACAATGATGGATGTCATTACCGGCAAGACGCGGCCGGACGAAGGACAGGTTCTGTTGCACGGCCGCCACGACCTGACGAGGCTCGACGAAGCCGCCATCGCCGGGCTCGGCATCGGCAGGAAGTTCCAGCGGCCGACCGTGTTCGAGGCGCACAGCGTGTTCGAGAACCTGGAGCTCGCCTGCCGGGCAGATCGCCGCGCAAGGTGGACGCTGTTTGCAAGGCTGTCGTCCGACCGGCGCCAACGGATCGAAGAGGTGCTGGAGGTGATCGCGCTCCGGGACCGGGCCGACGACCGGGCCGGCCTGCTGAGCCACGGACAGAAGCAATGGCTGGAAATCGGAATGCTGCTCGTCCAGGACCCCAGCATCCTGCTGATCGACGAGCCTGCCGCGGGCATGACCGATGCCGAGACCATGCGGACGGCGAGCCTGCTGAAGCGCATCGCAGGCGGTGACCGGTCCGTGATCGTGGTGGAGCATGACATGGAGTTCGTGCGCGCCCTCGACTGCCGGGTAACGGCGCTCCACGAGGGGGCGATGCTGGCGGAAGGAACGCTCGACGCCGTATCCGCCAATGAAGCCGTTATCGAAGTCTATCTGGGGCGCTGAGGCAATGGGGGAACCATGCTGACGGTCCGGGACGCCGATCTCCATTACGGCGCGAGCCAGGCGCTCAAGGGCGTGTCGCTCACAGCGCGCAAAGGCGAGGTGACCTGCCTGCTGGGGCGGAACGGCGTCGGCAAGACCAGCCTGATCCGGGGACTCGTCGGCCATGTGCCGCTGCGCCGGGGCAGCGTGGAATGGGAAGGCGCGGAAATAACCCGGCTGACGACGGCCGAACGCGCCCGCGCGGGTATCGCGCTGGTGCCGCAGGGGCGGGAAGTGTTTCCGTTGCTCACCGTCGAGGAGAATCTGAAGACCGGCCTCGGCATGCTGCCCCGCGCCGAGCGCACGGTACCCGAAGAAATCTTCGCATTGTTCCCCGTGTTGCGGGACATGCTGCGCCGGCGCGGCGGCGATCTCTCCGGCGGGCAGCAGCAGCAACTGGCCATCGGTCGCGCGCTGGCGACCCG
>MPNF01000193.1 GCA_002238885.1 Alphaproteobacteria bacterium bin95
CGGGATTACGCCCTTGTGGTGTTCGGTCGGCGATGCAACGTTCCGTGATGTTGCTGGCCAACTCGAGACGGTCCGCGACCACTTCGACGATGCGCAACTCTACGCGGACAGGACTCTATGGCTCCCCATCCGCCTCAGGACCGGCGTAGAACGGGAGAGGGTCATGGAAGACGCCACCCTGCAGATGACCCAAATCGCGGACAGGCTGCTGGAAGCGTTTCCGGACGAGGAGGCGAACGAGGCTTAGACCGCGGCCGAAGCGGCCTGCACGCCGTAGATGACTTCCACCGCGTATTCCCAGACCGTGACAGCGAGACCGGGCCGAACGGACACATGACTTACTGGCCAGTCTCTCGCAGCCTGTAGCCGACAACTGTAAGCCAATCGGCGTCGCCGTCCTCCCGAACGGCCCAGAATTCGCTGCTCACGCGCTCGCCGTATGCTGCGGGGACCTCCATGCCGAGGCGCCGGTAGAACTCCGTATCTTCGGGCTTGCCCCTGTAATACATGAGGACGGCCGTTCCGCCGGGCTTTAGAAGCCACTGGATTTTCCTCGATGCAAGGCCGGGCTCGCCGAAATAAGAAGGCGTGCCGCACAGGGCCACGACCAGATCGAATTTCCGCCCCGGCTTCGGCCAGTAGTCCTCGAACCGGGTCCGGATCAGGCAGTCCCGGAATTCGGGGTGTTTGTCTGCGAAGACGCCGAGCATTCCCCGGCCGGGGTCGATGCCGGCATAGCGTTCCGGCGATATGTCGCGGAACCGGAAATCGACGAGGGTCCCTGTGCCACAGCCGATGTCGAGAATATCGGCGTCTGGCCCGATCTCCAGCGCCCCATAGACCCGTTCGCTCCGTTCGACGTCGGATTTCCTGTTGTGGACTCCGAGATCGTAGGAATCGGCAATGGCCGCATAGGGATCGGAATCGGAATCGTGAATGGCCCGGTTGACGAGGATATGGTCGAGGCCCACCCCCATCGTCCAGTATTTGTAGCCGTTCGCGGTGAAGCGGCGGTACCACCAACCCCTGAAGAACTCCTCGACGCGCTCCACGGCCCTCATCTTCCGGAGAGCCTCGACGAACAGGTCTTCGGGCCGCCAAGTGCTCTTGAGCGTGTAGGAATGCGGCGCGCCGGGCATTGTGCGGGCGAAACGATATGAATGCGCCTCCAGAAGCTCCGTGAGTTCCGCACAGCTATCGAAGACTTCGTCGCTCCATTCCGGCGCAGTCTCGATAGGACGAAATCTCCTGTGGTCAAGTGTCATCGGCTCTTGGCTCCATCTCCGTGGCGGTCGTCGACAGGCAGTCGATCCTCGGCGAGGCCCCGGCGATATAGGGGTTCGTCATCATTTCTTCACCTGCTCACCCGCTGACATTCGCCGCCGCTTCCGGCGTGAACAACGCTCGGGGACTTGCAAAGCGCAGGAGCCGCGCAGCGCAGCGGCTTGATGCGCCGACGGTCGTTCGACACTCCGCCTGCGCTTCATGAAACCGCTCAAATAATCCGAAAACTCTGCCCACCTATCGTACCCCCGTTCCGCGCGTATACCAAGAGAAAAACGGCGATTCTACCGCAATTACTGCCCCGTTGTGGCACCACATATTTTGCTACTCGGTGACGGGACGGAGTCAAAACGCCCGGAATTCTGCGGTTTCTTCCACCGCCGATCACGAAATCAGAACCCAAACTGTTGAAGGTGAGCCTAAGCGGCAAGCTCGCCCGCCCAGGCGGCAAACAGCACTGCAAGCCGCTCATGCAGCCCGGAGCGCAAAATGCTGCGACAGCTCTTCCCGGCCAGAAAGGGCCGCAAATGGCGCACGGCCTCCAGCAGGCCGCGTTCTCCCTCGAACGTCCGGCCCCCCGCCTCCGCCAGCGCCGCGTCCACAATATAGCGCGAGATCGACTTCCCCCGCCCCCGCGCCCGCTCTTCCGCTAGCGCCCATTCCTCGTCCGTCGCCGAGATCGAAAGCCGCACGAGCGCCGAACCGGGCAGCGGGCGGCTCATCTCGCGCCGTCTTTCGCTGCCCGGAACGTCCCGCTTCGGCGCGTTCGGGCTCGGGTAGACCGGCGGGCATTCCGCCGCCAGCGCGTCGAGGCGCCCGCTCACCTTCAGGTACTCCGCGAAAAACGCCAGATGGCCGAACGACGTCACCGCCGCAGCCGGCTCCTACTCGACATGAACCGTGCTGCCGAAGGTGTAACCTTCACAGCATCCTGGGCGACATCCCGCACAGCCGCAGCCAGGACCTCACCCGCAGGGT
This sequence comes from Alphaproteobacteria bacterium bin95, assembly GCA_002238885.1. Lineage (GTDB taxonomy): Bacteria > Pseudomonadota > Alphaproteobacteria > Bin95 > Bin95 > Bin95. Next base: position 2,263 of record MPNF01000193.1, read on the forward strand.
GACCCTCTCGGGTCTTTCCAGATCCGCTCATCCCCCCCCGTCCACAAGGGTTCGAGCAAATCCAGACCACAAGCAGCTGCTGGACCTGGGATAAAATGGAATAAAGGAAAATAACGAGAAATAAATGGAATTATGCGCTTGACTTGGACACTTATCCTCACTATAAATCGGTTTAGCCGACTATTTGGCAGGATAAGAACTATAAGGAGACATGCCATGAATGACCTTCAGCCGCAAACCGTTGCTGCGGTCCGTGCCCTCTATAGGGAGGATGCGGACGCGAGGCAGTTTTTCGAGTGGGCTGCAATTCGCAAGCGCGATGTGACGGAGACGAGCATCGACAGGATGATCCAGAAGCTTCGGATGCACAGAAACGCAGCCATCGGCTTGGCCCGAAATCTTGAAAAGGCTGGTTGCGGGGAGTTTGTCGTTGGCCGAAGAGGAAGCCAGTCCCGCCTCAAGTGGGCGTACAGCCTCATCAGTCTTGGCAGGGTGGCAGCAGGCGAAAACGAAGATATCGAAGAAGCCAACGACCCTGTTCCGGAAGAGGAAGAGGAAAAAGCAGATCAGGTTTCCCAACGCAGCGATCGGCACCTGACGATTCAAGAGGCCAAGAGATTGCTGGCAGAATCTCTGGGGCTCGAGCCAAGCCAAATTGTCATCGAAATACGAGCTTAGTTGGCAAAACTCTCAAGTCATGAGGAGAGAAGAGGCGATGTACAAGATTTCACACCGAAAGGTTCAGTTCGAGATCCATCGACTGGAGGCTGCCGGCTTCCCCAAGCCTGCTCTCGGGAAAATCAAGGCCGCGATCAAGGAGTTTCTCGCGGAACCGGGAAGGCGCCCCGGGAAGCGCGCTAGAAGGGTACTGGAACGTCTCTGGAGTGCGTATTGGCACAGGGACCGTCATACAGATGACAACGTAAAGAGGAAGGCTCGCAAGCTGGTGAAGACCGCTAACCACTCCGTATCGTTCGACGACCTCGAAGCTGGTGCCAAGGCGTTCGCCCGAGCTCTCAACACGGCGGATCGCCGAATCGAGGAAGAAGCAATGCTTCGGGAAGCCGAATGGCGCGAAGCCGGCGACGGTCAACTGCAACAGGTCGTGTCCTTCGGGCAGCTTTGCTCCATCGGAAGGGAGTTGGGACTTTGCGTCCGTCGAAAGAGTTGGGCACGCCATTTTCTGGGACAGGTCGAAGGCGGGGACACGGAACTCTGGCTGCTTTGGATGGACGGAGTACGCCATACCCTGATCGAGGTGAATGCCGATGACCGCAGCGTGTCCAAGTGCGAAACGAGCGATGGCGAAACCCCGGAATTCACAGCCCGCCAAGCGCGGGCAATTCTGACAGCGCTCAAGGCAAGCGGCGACGACAACGGGGCATTCACAAGCGTTGGCGCGTATAGCGCCTTTCGGGGCAACCTGCCGCCGCAGACCCGAATTTTCGATCTTTGCGACAATCGCCAATTGCGTGTTTGGCGCTATCCCGATGAGATAATCACGGCAGTTCGAAATGACAAAGTGCGGGAGGTCTGGACCCGAGTCCGTAGGAACGGGGGCCGCTGGGAAGACGACTGTAGCGACCTTTCGCTCGAAGCGCTGCTCCGGGACGATGACGAGGAAGGCGGCTTCGGCCTTGGCGAACTCTTCGAACTCGCGCTCACCCGACCGGAAATCTGCGGCAAGCTGCAGCCCATCAGTTAAGGCGCTTCAGCATCGCAAGCAGAGCCGCTTACCCCTCCGGCGGCTCTGCCTGCAACGCGGTGCCTGAATCGATAAGGGCGTCGATCTCCTCGCGGTCCAGCCCCCAACCGGCGAGCACGGCGCGCGTGTTCTCGCCGGGTGCGGGCGGGAACGCCGGCCGCGCATGCGCGAGAAGTGGGGCGCGGGGCCCGACTGGTGGATGCCGCGGCTCGCGGCGAGCGCGCCCCTGGCCGCAATGTGCGGGTGGGCCGGCGCTTCCTCCAGGGCCAGCGCCGGCGCGAAGTAGGCGTCGGTGCCTTCCAGCAGCGCGCGCCACTCCTCGCGCGTCTTTGAGAGGAAGAGCCACCTGAAGCGGTCTGTCAGCTCCGGCCAGCGGGTGCGATCCATCCGCTTCGTCAGGTCCTCGGCGTCGAGGCCGGTCAGACGCAGAAAGGCGTCGTAGAACTCGGGCTCGATGGCGCCGAACGCGACCTACTTGCCGTCCCTTGTCTCGTAGCAGCGGTAGAAGAAGGGCGCGCCGCCGTCGATCAGGTGCAAATTCCTGGCGGGCTTGACCGCAATCAGTTTCGTTTCACGCCCGTCCCGCCACCAGCCGGCCGCAATGAGCCCCTGGACGAAGGTCATCAGCTAGGCCGCGCCGTCGACCATGGCCGCATCGACGACCTGGCCCCGGCCCGAGCGTTCCCGCTCGAACAGCGCTGCCAGAATTCCAAACGCGGCGGAGAGCGCGCCGCCGCCGAAATCGCCGGCGAGATTGAGCGGCGGTACGGGCGGGCCGGTCTGCCCCCAGCCGGTGAGACACACATAGACGAGGTTCGGATTGCGCGCGAGCACGGGTTCCGGCCCGAGGCCGAGCCGCTCCATGACGCCCGACCGGAAACCCTCCAGCAGCACATCGGCCTTTTCCGCCAGCGAGCAACAACTGCCTCGACGGCACGGGGCTGCTAGAGGTTATCGCGGGACCCGGACCGGGACGGGCCGCCCGGGGACGACATCAGCAGCTTCCTGCGCAATGCGAGCCTGCAATCGGTAGACTCGGCCATTCAGGTCGCGCGCGGGCGGGCCAGGGTGACGTCTACCAATCGATGGCCTAAGGCACGCTCTACAACTGTCCGAATGTCGGGCTACTCTATCCCCACCATGGCAGGCAGGTTGCCGTCCGATCCGGTCTTCCAACAGTATTCTATCGCGAGGCCGGGGGCCGATGAGAGCCTCTTCCTGGCAACGCTCGACGTGACCGGGTCGCGCCGGCAGCACCAGGCCGCCCTCGGCGACTTGGTCAGGGCAGGTACATGGTTGCTTGAACAGCGCCATTGCCGCTTGATAGGCAGCAATCTGGCTGCGATATGCGCCAGCATCGGCGGATGCTCTGAGTAGGGCTGAAGTGCCTCCGGTGCGTGACAGTCGTCGTCGCTGGCCGGAAGGTGTGAAGGCGCGGATTGCGGTCGAGGCGCTTGAGGCGTGGGGCGTCCGCACCGCCCTGACGCGATGTTTGTTGCCACGGTCTCTATTCGACTCCGAAATGGATTTTCGCACGGTCGGGAACAGGCATCCCGTTCCGTTTTGCTATAGAGAGAATCTTGTCGCGTAGGGGCTCAGGCGAACCTTCCACCGTGACCTCATCTTCGCTGAGGAGGACGGCATTTAAGTCGTGAAGATGTGCGATGCCGCGTGTTTTTCGAAGGGCCGGGGCAAGGGCGCACACCTGGCCCCGCACCTATAGGTGCTAACTATCAGAAATAGCGTCGTTTTTTTCTCCCGAAATCTGCAACTGGGGTCCTGGACTGCAACGGGTCGGAGAATACTACGGTTCCATACGATCTCGGTGTCGCGCTCGGTCAGATCGAACTCCGAGCACCCAAGCTAACTACAACGCCGGCATTTCGCCGCCTTGCCACGGTCGCGCGGAGATGAGAGATCGCCACACGACAATGGAGACAGCACGGGCCGCAACACGGCTTCAAAGATAGGAGTCGCTGGCAGGTCGGTTGTGTATGCCCGTTATCGTGCCGGCATGGTCAGTTCTGATCATGGACCTCGGCCGGGTCACCCGCCAAGACTACGTTCCATACTGCACCTCACTACTCCGTTGGTCGGCAAGATCGGGGACAGGTCCCTGTTTTGGGCTTGGTCCTGGCCATTCGGTCGGTTGTGGATCGGGGATTTCGTACAGGTATCGG
>MPNF01000194.1 GCA_002238885.1 Alphaproteobacteria bacterium bin95
GCCTTCGGGGGAAGGGAACCGACGCGGCCGGTCAATCCGAAGCTGCGCGAAGCCGACGAGCGCCTTGCCTGGATGGACGAGCAGGGTCTCGACCGGCAGGTGGTCGCGCCGTGGACCGACAGCTTCGGCTACGAACTGGACGGCGGGACGGGGGCGGACTGGAACCGCTTCTGCAACGAAGCGCTCTGGCGGGCCTGCGAGGGCGAGGAGCGCCTCATTCCGCTCGCCGGTGTGCCGCTCCAGGATGGCGAGGCCGCCGCGGAAGTGCTGTGCGAGGCGCTCGACCACGGCTTTCGCGGCTTCATGATCGGCACGCAGCCCGGGGGCGATTCGGGTGTGCTCGACGACCCGTCCCTTGAGCCTTTCTGGGCGGCCGCGCATGAGCGAGGGGCCGTACTCTATATCCACCCGATGTATGTGACGAGCGACCCGCGCGTCGTGGATTACGACATGGTCAATGCGGTCGGCAGGCTGGCGGACACCACGGTGGCCGTTGCGCGGATTCTGTTCTCGGGCCACGTGCTGAAGTATTCCGGTGCCAGGCTGATCCTGAGCCATGGCGGCGCAGCGCTGCCCTTCGCGCTCGGCCGGCTGGTCAGGAACGTACAGGCCCACCCGGGCCAGTATGCCGATCCGGCGGAAGGCCTCTCGCGGCTCTATGTGGACAGCTGCGTGTTCCGGCCGGACGCGCTTCGTTTCCTTGTGGACCTGATGGGGGCGGAGCGTGTGATGCTCGGGTCCGACTATCCCTTCCCCATCGGTGATCCCGCGCCCCGCAAGGTCGTGGACGACACGCCCCTTACCGATGCCCAGCGAGTTGAAATTCTGTCCAATTCGACCGCACGTTTGCTCGGGTTATGAGGTGATATCCCGACAAACCGCACTAAGTTCCAAGAGATAGCTACCGTGGAGGCCGGACGATGCATCAAGGCTGGATCAGGGCCGTCAGCGTCGAGGAGCTTCGCCGCACGGGCCGGACGGTCTTCCGGCTGGACGGCCGCCAGATCGCTCTCTTCGATACCGTGAAGGGCATCCGCGCCTGCAACAACCGCTGCCCGCACGAGGGCTATCCGCTGCGCGAAGGGACGCTCGACAGGGACTGCCTGCTCACCTGCAACTGGCACAATTGGAAGTTCGACCTGGAGACGGGCGAGAACCAGCGCGACGGCGACCGGCTGCGCGTCTATCCGGTCGAGGTTCGGGCTGGGGACGTGTGGATAGAGATCGTCGACCCGCCGGTCGAGGAACAGCTCGCGAAATCGCTCGAGGACCTGAAGCAGGGCTTCCTCGACCATGACTACGAACGACTGGCGCGCGAGATCGCCCGCATCGTCAGCCTCGGCGTCGATCCCGCGATCGCCGTCAAGGAAGCGATACGCTGGTCGTATGACAGGCTGGAGTTCGGCTGGACCCATGCCTATGCCGGCACGGCGGACTGGCTCGCGCTCCACGACGGCCACGCGGATGAGTCCGAGAACCGCCTCATCTGCCTTCTGGAGGCCATCGGCCACATGGCCGAAGACACCCTGCGCGAGCGGCGCTACCCCTATGCCGAAGGCGCCGAGGCATGGGACGAGGAGGCTTTCTGCCGCGCGGTCGAGGAGGAAGACGAGGCACGCGCCATTCGCCTGACGCGCGGCGCAGTCGCAACCGGCGACGCATGGGGCGCTATGGAGCGCGGACTGGCCCGCGCCGCGCTCGCCCATTATGCCGGTTTCGGCCATTCCGCGATCTATGTGGCCAAGGCCGGCGCGTTGATCCGCCGGCTTGGCAAGGATATCGCCGAGCCCGTCCTTGTTTCACTGGTGCGGGGGCTGGTGTCGGCGTTCCGCGAAGACCTGATTCCGGAATTCAGGGGCTATGGCGCTGCACTGGAAGGTTTCGGATCGAAGCCCAACGGATCGGCGCCCGCGCCCGCGGACTATGCCGGGCTCAACGCCAACAAGGCAGTCGCCTTTACCGCCGCGCATGGCGCCGCGCCTACGCTGGACCTCTTCCGCAGCCTGCTCGGCGCCAACGCGCTCAACATGGCGCGCTTCGACCTCCGGCATCTGGACGACCTCGACCAGCCTTACGGCAGCGATTTCGGCTGGCTCGACCTGACCCATGGCCTGACCTTCGCCGAAGCGGTGCTGGGCCTCTGTTCGAAATATCCCGAACTGTGGCCGGCGGGACTGCTGCAGATGGCCTGCTTCTCCGGCCGCAACATCGGGCGCCAGGACGAGATGGTGGACCCCGACGACTGGATGGTCTCGGATCGCGATGCCTTCTTCGCGGAGGCGGAGGGCAGGCTCCTGGACCACGGCCAAGATCGATACATCGTCTCCGTTCATCTGTTGAAGACCGCGTCTTCCGTGCGCAATCTCCTGGCTTCCGGCGAGACCGGTCGATCCGGCGAACTGGCGCTCGCCGCACTCAACCGGCTGCTGCATTCGCCGGTGCGCCGGAAGATGGTGCGTCGCACGGCCCGACAGGCCATGCGCTTCGTCGAGGTCGATATCTAGCCTGCAATCGATATGGACGGATTGCGGACGCCCGGGTTCCGGCGTGTAATGCCTCCGGGAGGATGCCGCAGCGGCAGCGTTTGCTGGCCGGCAATGCGGCCGAATCCAGCCAGAACCCGGAAGGAGACCGGACCATGCAGACCTCACCTCGTAACTGGTTGGCCCGAAGGGCGCGGGGCATTGTGCCGGCGGCTGCGCTCGGCCTCGCTCTCGCCTTCCCGGCGGCAGGCCAGACCGAGCTCAATGTGGCAATCCACGCCGACCTGAAGAACATCGACCCGATCTGGACCACCGCGCTCATCACCAGCAATCACGGCTACGCGGTTTACGACACGCTCTTCGCCACGGATGCGGATTTCAACGTCCAGCCGCAGATGGCCGAGGGCTACACGGTCAGCGACGACGGTCTCGCCTACACCATCACGCTCCGCGACGGCCTCAACTGGCATGACGGGACACCGGTGACCGCGAAGGACTGCGTGGCCTCCATCAACCGCTGGGGGCAGCGCGACGTGTTCGGGCAGCTCCTCCTCGACCGGACCGACAGCATCGTGGCGGCGGATGACCGCACAATCGTGCTGACCCTGAAGGAACCGTGGGCGTTGGCCATCGCCGCCCTTGGCAAGAAGAACGCCAATGTCCCGTTCATGATGCCGGAGCGGGTCGCGATGACGGACCCGCATGAGCAGATCAAGGAGATGATCGGCTCGGGACCCTTCAGGATCCTGGAGGACGAGTGGGTGCCGGGCAGCAGGGTCGTTTACGAGAAGAACGCCGACTATGTGCCGCGCAGCGAGCCTGCAAGCGAGACGGCTGGCGGCAAGGCCGTCCATTTCGACCGCCTCGTCTGGCAGTACATTCCCGATGCCCAGACCACCGCGAACGCTCTCGTTGCGGGCGAGATCGATCTCATCGAGAACGTCCCGGCCGACCTCGTGCCGCAGCTCAACGACGCCGAAGGCATTACCGTGGAGCCGACCGACGGGCTCGGGTGGCAGCCCTGGCTGGTGATCAACCACCTGCACCCGCCCTTCGACAATGTGAAGGCCCGCCAGGCTCTCCAGCTCATGGCGGACCAGGCTACCTACCAGCTGGCGAACAGCTCGCTGGAAGGGTCGTGGCGCACCTGCCCGGCGATGTTCATCTGCGATACGCCTCATGCGAGCGAACTCGGCTCGGAACGGCTCATGCAGCAGAATATCGAGGCGGCGAAGAAGCTTCTCGCCGAGTCCGGCTATAACGGGGAGCCCGTCGTTCTCCTGCACCCGACCGACATCCCGCAGCTCCACTCGGCGAGCCTGGTTAGCGCCGCGCTCCTGAGGGAAATCGGCGTCAATGTGGACGACCAGGCGATGGACTGGTCCACCCTCACCTCGCGCCGCGCCGAGAAGAAGGCGCCGGCCGATGGCGGCTGGAACCTGTTCCACACGGCATGGCCGGCAAGCATGCTGCTCAACCCGATGATGCATAACGGCGTTTCCGGCGCGTGCGACGCGGCGTGGTTCGGCTGGCCCTGCGACGATGAGCTCCAGGACCTCAGGGCGAAGTTCTCCAGAGAATCCGACCCGGAAATGCTGGTCACGCTCTCCCGGCGGATGCAGGAGCGGGCGATGGAATATGTCACCTACATTCCTCTGGGGCAGTATTTCTTCTACCGTGCCTACCGGGACGAGGTGAGCGGCGTCATCAAGTCGACCGACGCCTTCTTCTGGAACATCCGGAAGAACTAGACAGCCGTTGCCGCCGCCTGCCTGTCGCTCCGAAAACGGGGTGGCGAGCGGGCGGCATACGGCGCTGGAGAACGAAGCCATGCAGGACGAGGACCTCTGTTTCCGCTCCGCGACGGATCTCGCGGCGGACATTCGCAGCCGCCGCCTCTCACCGGTCGAGCTGGCGCGCGCGGTAATCGCCCGGATCGAGGCGCTCAATCCGGCCCTCAACTGCTTCTGCACGCCGACGCCCGAGATCGCGCTGGAGCAGGCGCAGGCGGCGGAAGAGGCGGTCATGCGCGGCCGACCGCTCGGGCTGCTGCACGGCATTCCCTATTCGATCAAGGACCTTCAGCCGACCAAAGGCGTGCGCACCATGCGCGGCTCGAAGATCTTCGAGCACAACGTCCCCGAGGACGACACACCGCTTGAGAGGCGCCTCCAGGATGCCGGGGGCGTTTTCCTCGGCAAGACGACGAGTCCCGAGTTCGGCTGGAAGGGCGCGACCGACAGCCCCGTCACCGGCATCACCCGCAACCCGTGGAACCTGGAGTGCACGCCCGGAGGCTCCAGCGGGGGCGCTTCGGCCCAGGTCGCAGCGGGGCTCGGGCCGCTCGCCCAGGGCGGCGACGGCGGCGGCTCGATCCGCATACCGTCCTCCTTCGCGGGCATCTTCGGCATCAAGCCGACGATCGGCCTGGTCCCCTATTTCCCGATGCCGCATAACGGCCTCCTGTCCCATCTCGGGCCGATGACGCGCACCGTTTCCGATGCGGCGCTCATGCTGAGCGCGCTCTCCGGCTACGACCCGGCCGACCGCTTCAGCCAGCCCGGCCCGCCGCAGGATTTCCTTGCCGGTCTGCATGACGGGATCGCCGGCCTCAGGGTCTTCTGGAGCCCGACGCTCGGTTATGCCGAGGTCGATCCGGAGGTCGCGGAGGCGACGGCGCGGGCGGCGGCCCGCTTCGCGGAGCTCGGCGCCGAAGTGGAGGAGGGCGATCCCGGCCTCGGCAACGCGACCGACTTCTTCATCGTGCTCTACCAGAGCGCCGTCGCGGGCGGCCTCGTCCAGTATCTCGACGAATGGGAGGCCGAGATGGACCCGGGCCTCGTGCATATGGTCCGCCGCGGCATGGAATACAGCGCGGTCGACTATGTGCAGGCCCGCATCGAGCGGCTCGCCTTCTGCGACCGGCTGGCCCGGTTCTTCGAGACTTACGACCTGCTCCTCACGCCCGCGACTGCCGTCCCCGCATTCCCGGTCGGGCAGGTGGCGCCGGAGCCCGGCCGGTTCGAGGCGGAGGACCTGTTTACGTGGACGCCGTTCAGCTTCCCGTTCAACGCGACCGGCAACCCGGCCGCCAGCGTTCCTTGCGGCTTCACCCGGGATGGGCTCCCGATGGGCCTCCAGATCGTCGGACGCCTCCATGAGGACCGGCGCGTATTGCAGGCCGCCGCCGCATTCGAGCGGATTGCGCCCTGGGCCGACCGCCGGCCCGAGCTGCAGGCTTAGCGCAGGACCCCTTCGGGCTGGAATGGAAGTCCGGCCGTCCCCTTCGACAAGCTCAGGACAGGCTCCTTCGATACGCCGCTTCGCGGCTACTCAGGATGAGGGTTTTTCCGAAACCCCGCCCGGTCCTTCCCCTCACCCTGAGTAGCGCCCGCGCTAGCGGGTGCGTATCGAAGGGCGGCCGCCGCTTTAGTAAATCGTCTTCTCCAGCTCTGCCGAATAGGCGCGGTCCCAGGCTTTCGCCTCGAACTCGCCCTCGGCGTCGAGTGCTTCCATGATCTGGCCGAGGGTCGGCAGGGAGTCGCGGGGCACGCGCGTTTCCGGGCGCCAGAGACGAGAGCGGACGAGCGCTTTCGGACACTGGATATAGACCCGGTCCACGGCGATCGAGAGCACGCTGCGCGGCAACTGCCCCC
>MPNF01000195.1 GCA_002238885.1 Alphaproteobacteria bacterium bin95
GTGCTGGTGTGCTGGAACGCGAGCCGCGAGGCGACCAGGGCGGTCAACGACGCCATGCCGCTCCTGCGCCGGGCGGAAAAGGTGGTCGTGCTGTCGGTCAATCCGCACCGGGGATCCGGCGGCGACCACGGCGAAATCCCGAGCGCCAACATCGCGCTGCACCTTGCCCGCCACGGCGTGAATGCCGAGGCCGCGAACACGGTCGCCGACGGAATATCGGTCTCCGACATCGTGCTGGCGCATGTGGGCGACCGCGGCATCGACCTCATCGTCAGCGGCGCCTGGGGGCATTCCAGAATGCGCGAATGGGCCTTCGGCGGCGTGACGGAATCGCTGCTGCGCGACACGACCGTGCCCGTGCTGATGTCGCATTGATAATGGGCCGCTCCGGGAGTAAGAACGGGGCGGAATAAGGACTGCGTCCACGCAGGGGAGACGGTGATGGCGCTATCCCTGAAGCAGGCGGTCCGCAAGACCGCGATGCAGGCGATGCTCATGCGCGAGCGCCTCGAGAGCGGCCGCGCCTACAACCCGGTGGCGCGCCGGAACACGCAGAACCCCTATCCCGCTTATGCGGCGTTGCGCGACAAGGGCCAGGCGCATCGCAGCCGGCTGCTGAATGCGTGGATATTCAGCCGCTTCCCGGATGTGGACGAGATACTTCGCGACTGGCAGCGCTTCTCCAGCGACGGCAGGAAGGCCAAGACGCCGGGCAAGCGGACAGTCATTCCGGACCCCGGCACGCCCTCCCTGCTTTCGCTGGACCCGCCCGACCACCGCCGCCTGCGCGGACTGGTCAGCAAGGCGTTCACGCCGCGGGCGGTGAATGCGCGGGAGCCGCATATCCGCAGCCTCATGCATGAGCTGCTGGACGGGATCGAAGACCTGTCCGGCTTCGATCTCATGGAGGCCGTTGCCAGGCCGCTGCCGGTGATCGTGATCGCGGAAATGCTCGGTGTGCCCGTGGAAGACCGGCCCCGGTTCCGGAGCTGGTCCGACCGCCGGGCGCGCATCCTGGAGCCGACGATCGGCGCCGAGGAACGCGCGGACGCCGTTCTCGCCGGCGAGGATCTCAACGCCTATTTCGTGCCGCTCGTCAGGGAACGCCGCGCCGACCCCAAGGACGACATTCTGAGCGGGCTCGCCCAGGCGGAGGAAGAGGGCGACCGGCTGGACGAGGACGAGATGATCGCCCTGCTGCGGCTGCTGCTGGTCGCCGGCAACGAGACGACGGTCAACCTGATCGGCAACGGCATGCTCGCGCTGCTGCGCCATCCCGAGCAGCTCCAGCGGCTCCGGGACGACCCCGCGCTCATCCCGTCGGCGGTGGAGGAGCTTCTCCGCTACGATTCGCCCGTGCAGCTGGACCTGCGCCGGATCGTGCAGGATTGCGACGTGAACGGCTTCCCGGTGAAGCGGGGCGAGGACATTGTGGTGCTGATCGGCGGCGCCAACCGGGACCCCGAGCAGTTCGAGGACCCGGACGGACTCGATGTCGGGCGCGAGGGGAACAGCCATATCTCGTTCGGCCGCGGCATCCACGCCTGCATCGGCGCGCCGCTCGCCCGCCTGGAAGCGCGCATCGCCATCGAGGTGCTGCTGGAGCGGTTCTCCTCGATCCGCCTTGCGGGCCCGCCGGCGGAGTTCCGCAGCAGCATCGTCCTGCGCGGCCTGGAAACCCTGCCGGTGGCCGCCACGCCGTAAGGGCGCTACCCGCAGGCATACTCCGCGGCGAAGCGGCCGGCGCGGCGGCCGAACACGCTGCCGGACATGAGGCCGGAGCCGCCCGGATAGTTCTCGAAGAACAGGCCGCCCACCAGTTCGCCCGCGGCGTAGAGCCCGTCCATGGGGCGCCCGGAGAGGTCCTGCACACGGTTGCGGTCGTCGATCTGCAGGCCGCCGAAGGTGAAGGTGATGCCCGTGGTGGTGACGAAGGCGACATAGGGCGGGCTGTCGATGGGCAGCGCCCAGTTGGTCTTGTCCGGGCTCAGCCCCTCGGTCGAGACGCCGTCCAGCACGGCGGGGTTGTAGGCGTTCGACGACCGGCAGGCGGCATTGTAGTCGCTGATCGTGCGGCCAAGCGCCGCCGGGTCGATCTCCAGCCCGGCCGCCAGTTCCTCGATCGAGTCCGCCTCCACCTTGGTGACCTCGCGGATGCGGTATTCGTCGCGCAGCATGTGGACGGTCTTCGCGTCGAAGATCTGCGCGCACCAGCGGTGCGGCTGCCCCATGATGGCGCGGCCGAAGCGCACGTAGGTCAGGTTGCGGTAGTCCTCGCCCTCATCGACGAAGCGCTCGCCGTTCAGGTTCACCATGATGCCGAGCGGGTAGCTGTGCTTCTGGAAATTGTCGCCGACGGCGCGGTCCCCGTAAGGCGGGGCGGAGATGTCCCAGCCGACCGAGTGGCAGCCGGACCAGTTGCCGTGCGGCCGGGCGCCGGCTTCCAGCGCCATGCGGATGCCGTCGCCGGTATTGTGGCGGGTGCCGCGCACACGGCAGAGGTCCCAGCCGTGCCCGAGATAGCGCGCCCGCATCTCCGGATTGGCCTCGAAGCCGCCGCAGGCGAGCACCACCGAGCCGGTCTCCAGCGTCTCGTAGCCTTCCGGCGTGCGCAACCGGAGCCCGGTGATGCGCCCGGTTTCGTCCTGGACGAGGCCGGTCGCGCCGGTTTCGTAGCGGATCTCGATGCCAACCGCCTCGGCGCGGCGCAGCAGGAAGTCCACCAGCCCCGCGCCGCCGCCGACGGCCTCGATGTTCACGCCGCCGTAGAAGACCTGCTTGCCGTCCACCTCGTAGGACTGGCGCCCGAACATCGGCACGAAGCGCACGCCGTTCCCGCGCAGCCACGCCATGGCGGGACGGGAATCGTCGATCAGCGTCCAGGCGAGGTCCTCCTCGGCCTGGTGGCGCGTTACCTTCATCATCGTGTCGTAGAAGAACTGCCGGTCATGGGTGGGCAGCTCGATGCGCGCCTTCTCCGCCTCCGAGAGGTCGGTCAGCACATCGGTGCAGACATCCTCCAGCCCGTCATGGACGAAGCGGAAGCCGCCGGCGGTAAAGAAGGAGTTTCCTCCCCGCTCCTCCTCCGAGGCCTTTTCGAGCACGATTACGCGCGCACCCTGCTCGCGCGCCGAAATTGCCGCGCAAAGCGCCGCATTGCCGCAGCCGACGACCGCGACATCCCATGCCGTCATGATGTTCTGTCCCCCCGGCTTCGGTCTTCGTTCAGCCTTCCAGCAGGCCCGTGGCGGAGCCGAGAACGACGGTCTTGCCGTCCTGGTTCTTCGTCTCGATGCCGATCTCCGCCATCGCCTGGCCGTCCTCGTCGCGGATTTCCTGCACCGTGGCGGTGGCGGTCAGCGTGTCGCCGGGCCAGACCTGGTTGGTGAAGCGCACGCCGTATTTGCGCACATTCTCCGCCCCGAACAGGTCGGTGACGAGTGTGCCGGTCATGCCCATTGTCAGCATGCCGTGCGCGAACACGCCCGGATAGCCGGCGGCCTCCTTGCAGTAGAGGTCGTCCGTGTGCAGCGGGTTGTAATCGCCGCTGGTGCCCGAATACATGACGAGCTGGGTGCGTTTCAGGTCCTCGACGACGACCTTCTCGAAGGTCTGGCCGACCGAGACTTCGCTGGCTTTCATCGGTTGCTTCCCCCTTATCCCTGATCGACCGGCCGTTCGGTCTTCACGCCGACGCCGCGCGCGCGGCACACATGGTTGCCGTCCTGGTCGTAGTAATCCACCAGGCGCTCCGTGAAGGTGAGCTTGCCGGCGCGCCGGCTCTCCTTCTCCCAGGTCTCGCCCTCGCTGTAGCGCACGGTCAGCACATCGCCGGGCCGGATCGGCCGCGTGTATTCGAAATGCTGCTCGGCATGGAGCCCGCCCGAAGTGGCAGGCTTGCCCTCGACGCCGGACGGCGTGCCGCCGGACCCGAACCATGCCTCGCCGTCCTTGATGCGCAGCGGGTAGTCGGGGTCGAACTGGGCCACCGCCTGCGGGAAGGTGGGCGGCGCCACCTGCGCGCCCATCGGGTTGCCCTCGCCATTTCCCGGATCGTGATAGGCGGGGTTGTAGTCTCCGATCGAGCGGGCGAACATCATCACATGTGCGCCTTCGACCGGGAAAGTGACGGTCTTCTGGTCCGACACGGGCGGGCTCTCCTTGCTTCGGTGCTGACCGGGCGACTATAGCGGGGCCATGGACGCGGACAAGAGCGGGCTGCACCTCATCAAGCTGTCGGTAGGCACCGAGAGCGTCGAAGGACTGGCGGACTGGCAGGAGCGCCGCCGCGCCTACTGGAAGACCGTGGAAGGCCGCGCCATTGCCCGCCATATCACCCGGATGACGCCCCGGCGCGGCGACGAGATACTCGATGGCGGCGGGTCGATCTACTGGGTCGTCAAGGGCTTCGTGCAGGCGCGGCAGCGCATTCTGGCGCTCGAACCGGCGCCCGGCGCGGGCGGCAGGCCGAGTTGCGCGATCCTGCTGGACGATGCTCTGGTCCGCGTCGTGCCGCGTGCCCACCGTCCCTTCCAGGGCTGGCGCTACCTGCGCGGCGAGGACGCGCCCGCCGACCTTCCGCCCGGCTTCGACGCCGAAGGCGACACCTTGCCGCCGCGCCTCGCCGCCGAGCTGAGCGAACTCGGGCTGCTGTAGCTGCGATGATGTGGGGACCGTTCCGGCAGGCGGCCAATACACTTGTGGAGGGCAAACACAGTTGAAGCTGCCCAACGCAGATCGGGCAGTCGTAGACCGGCGAAAGGTGGTCGATTATTGCCTCAACCCGGAACACGACGACGGCCTTCACAAGGCACGCCTGTTTCAGGCGCTCGTCGGCGTGAACAGGGACAATTCGAACCTTCTCATCGACGCGCTCCGCGCGGCTGCCGTTGCCGGTGACGCGTTGGTGGGCGTCGCCGACGAATATGGCCGGCGATATGTAGTCGATTTCGAATTCAATGGCCCACGCGGCACGGCTGTAATCCGTTCCGCGTGGATCGTTAGAGCCGGCGAAGAGTTGCCACGGTTGGTCACCTGCTATATTCGATAGCCAAAGGCTTTTCTTACCAGCGGTTGATGACATGACCGGAGCGCGACAGCCAAATTTGCTGGATTTGGTGGCGGTGCTCGCCAGCCCGGACGATCCGGAAATTCGTGCCGGCGATGTGGGCACTGTCGTCGAATTCCTTCCTCCAGATGCCGTGGAGGTCGAATTCCTGGGCCGCGACGGCCGGACCCGACATGTCGGCACGTTGCGTCTGGGTGAAGTGCTGGCACTCAACCGTGAGCGAACGCGCGTCGCTTGAAAGTGCCGGAGTGTTGCTTTCGTGCGTCTCACGCGGCGAGCGCGAGCAGGTGGTCGAGGCTGAGATGCGCCTGAAGATGGTCTGCGAGGCCGTCCAGCACGGCGTCGATTTCCGTTTCGTAGGCCCGCTGCCGCTCCGCGCCCATGCGTTCGAGGAAGCGCGCCCGGAAGCCGTCATTCGCGAACAGGCCGTGGCAATAGGTGCCGAACACCAGGCCGTCATCGGAAACCGCGCCCTCCGGCCGCCCGTCGAGATGCAGGAAGGGACGCGCGAGGCCGGGCCCGGACGAGCGGCCCGTATGGATTTCGTAGCCGGTGAGCCCGTCGGCGGTCCGGACCGGCATGGTGCGTTTCTCGGCCTCCAGCACCGTCTCGATGTCGAGCAGGCCGAGGCCGGCGCTCGATCCCGGCGGGCCTTCCACGCCGTCCGGGTCGGACACGAGCCGGCCCAGCATCTGGAAGCCGCCGCAAAGCCCCAGCACGCGACCGCCGCGACGCAGATGGGCGCAGATGTCGACGTCCCAGCCCTGTTCGAGCAGGAAGGCGAGGTCGGCCCGCGTGTTCTTGCTGCCCGGCAGCACCGCGAGGTCGATATCGCCCGGCAGCGCCTCGCCCGGAGCGACGAAGCGGACGCCGATTTCGCCGGCCAGCGGGTCGAGATCGTCGAAGTTCGCGATGCGCGGATAGCGGAAGGCCGCGACGCGCGGATGGCCGGTCGCGAGGCGGTCCGCCTCCAGCGCCATGGAATCCTCCGCCGGCAGCTTCCGCGCGTCCTCGAACCAGGGCAGTACGCCGAGGCAGGGCAGGCCGGCCAACCGCTCCAGCGCCG
>MPNF01000196.1 GCA_002238885.1 Alphaproteobacteria bacterium bin95
TCGCAACTGCAATTGCTCGGCAAGCACGCCGCGCAGCGTTTCGTCGTCGTCCACGAGCAAAATCGTGCGCGCCATCCTGCCGGTCTCCGGAAGGGGAGGTATCCACGCAAACGCTATCACAACTCCTGGAACGAGGCGATTCCGGGGGAGCGCGACAGAGCGGCAGATCGGCCTCAGCCGCGCGCCCCGAAAACCGCGCTGCCCACCCGCACATGGGTTGCGCCGAAGCGGATTGCGGTCTCGAAATCTGCGCTCATGCCCATCGACAGTCCGCCGAGGCCGTTGCGCCGGGCTGCCTCTCGCAGGAAAGCGAAATGCGGCCCGGGCAGGTCCTCGGCCGGCGGAATGCACATCAACCCGACCACATCGAGGCCGTATCCCGTTCGGCACTCGTCGAGGAAACCGTCGAGCGCAGACGGCGCCACGCCGCCCTTCTGCGCCTCGTCGCCGGTATTGACCTGCACGAAGCAGGGAAGCGCCCTGCCCGTCCGCTCGAACTCGCGCGCCAGTGCCGCAGCAAGGCGGGGCCGGTCCACCGTCTCAATGACGTCGAACAGACGCACCGCCGCCCGGACCTTGTTCGTCTGCAGCCCGCCGATCAGGTGCAGCCGGATATCGGGGAACCGCTCCCTGAACGCCGGCCAGCGCCCTTCGGCTTCCTGCACCCGGTTCTCGCCGAAGAGCCGGTGCCCGGCTTCCAGAGCCCCGGCGACGCGCGCCTCCGGCTGTAGCTTCGATACCGCGACCAACCGGACGGACGAAGGGTCTCGCCCGGCGGCTTCGGCAGCTGCCCCGATGCGGCCTGTCACCGCCGCCAGCCGCTCGGCGGCATTACGGTCTTCCATACATCCCATCCCGGGAAGCTACCAAAGCGCGCACTCCGGGTTAACCCGCGCCGGGCAAAGCGAATTCCCTTTCATGAGGCCGCATTGCGACCGGGTTGCGACTCTGCGGACGGACTTGCTATGGTGGGACATCGACAGGCTGAAGTCCTGTCGAAGCGTCAGGCCGGGGGTACCGCCTTGCGGGCTCGAACGGACAAAGCCAGCGACCAAGGGAGTGCAAACATGAAGATCGTACGTCTGGCATGCGGCGTTGCCGCGGCGGCCATGGTGGGAGGCGTTGCCATGTCCGCTTCCGCCGCAGATGAGGTGAACTGGAATTTCTCCACCTGGGGCAAGCCGCGCGCCTTTACCGCCGGCATGGAAGCGATGCGCGACTATCTCGCCGAGAAGTCGGGCGGCAATTTCAAGCTCAAGATCCACTACGGCGGCGCGATCTCGCCTCCGAAGGAGAATCTCGACGGCATCAAGATCGGCAGCCACGAGGCCGCGAATTTCTGCACCTCCTACCATCCCGGCAAGAATCCTGCCGGCACGGTGCTGGACCTGCCGTTCCTGCCCATTGCCGAGCTGACGGTTCAGGCAAAGGTGCATGAGGACTTCTACGGCCATCCGGAATGGAAGAAGGAGATGAAGCGTTGGAACGCCATCCCCATCTTCTCCGGCATCCTGCCGCAGTATGAGTTCATGGGCGTCGGCGACGCACCGAAGGATGCTTCGGACTTCAAGGGCATGCGGGTTCGCGCGCTCGGCGGCATCGGCGATGCGATGCGGAAGCTGGAAGCCGTGCCGACCACGATGCCGGCTCCGGAAACCTACACGGCCCTGGAGCGCGGAATCGTTCAGGCTATTTCCTTCCCCTACAGCTACACGTTTGGCGCCTACAGGCTGAACGAGGTCGGGAAATGGTTCACCGAAGGCATGGCGCTGGGCGCAGTCAACTGCCCCATCGTTATGAATGTAAACGCCTACAACGCCCTGTCGGATGAACATCGTGCGTTGTTCGATTCGGACCTGAAGTGGAATTCCTACAATGCGCTGATCGCGGCTTACAAAAAGGCTGACGAGAAGTGGATTCCGCTCTACCACAAGCAGATGCAGGTCGTGAAGTTCTCGAAGGAACAGCATGCCGAGCTCAAGAAGGTCGGCGCTGAGCCGGTCTGGAACGAGTGGGTAGCAAAATGGGCCGGCAAGATTCCGTCCCAGGCACTGCTTGACTTCATTCTCGAGCGTGCAGCCGTCCACAACAAGGCAGCATAACGTCGGAACCGGCTACTACGCGGGGCCGCCTCTTCCCAGAGACGGCCCCGTTTCTTTGATTAACTTCCTTCAGGTAATGGGTGGAAGGCAAGCACTGCCATGGTCGGGACTTCCAACGAAACGAACATGGGTCAGGGTAGCGGAGCCTTGGCTACAATTGACCGTCAT
Source organism: Alphaproteobacteria bacterium bin95 (assembly GCA_002238885.1). Classification (GTDB taxonomy): domain Bacteria; phylum Pseudomonadota; class Alphaproteobacteria; order Bin95; family Bin95; genus Bin95. The sequence continues at coordinate 2,271 of MPNF01000196.1, forward strand.
GTGAGTCGTGTCGAAGACGCTGTGACGCTGTTTGCGGCAGCGACGATTTTCATTTTGATGTTTTTTGTTGTCGCGGAAGTCTTGGGACGAAAACTCTTCAACCATCCGATTCCGGGCGCGATCGACTGGGTGGAAGTCTATATGGCGATTTTTGCGTTCCTGCCTGCCGCATATGCCCAACGACTCGGCGTGCATGTTCGCATGGAGTTGGTGATCTCCAAGATGCGAGGCCGGTTCTTATGGGCTTCCGAGTGTTTTGCGGTCATCATCGGCGTCATCTATTGCCTGATTATCATCGACAAGAGCTGGGAACATTTCCTGCGCGCTTATATCGACGGCGACAGCACCATCGATGTGCAATTGCAAACCTGGCCCGGAAAGTTCGTCGTTCCCTTCGCGCTGGTGTTATTGTGCATCCGGTTGTCCATTCAGGTCTGGGGGTATGGTCGCCTTTTCCTCGACCCGTCCAAGGCGCCGGTAGCTGTGCCTGTCATTCTGGACGCGGCGGCGCATGCGCGCGCAGAGATCGAGGAAGTCATGGGCAAGGAAGCGCGGGAGCGCGATAACCGCCCTGACGGCGGCACGCAGGCTTGAGGGGGTAGAGGGATATGGATCCGTTCAATGCTGGTTTGCTCTCGGTCGTCATCATCATCGGCATGGTGGTGCTCGGGGTCCGCGTCGCCTACGCCTCGGGAATTGCAGGCGTTATCGGCCTGATCTGGCTGCGGGGTTACGACCCCGGCGCCGGCCTCGCCGGGTTGCTGGCGCATTCAGAGGTCAGCCATGTCACGCTCTCGGTGCTGCCGATGTTCATTCTCATCGGCTTTCTGGCCTTCTATGCCGGGCTGACGCAGAGCGCGTTCTACGCGGCGCGTTGCTGGCTCGGCACCTTGCCGGGCGGCCTGGCTGTCGCAACCGTGTTCGCGACCGCCGGCTTTGCAGCTGTTTCAGGAGCCTCGACAGCGACTGCAGCCGTGTTCAGCCGGGTCGCCATTCCCGAAATGCTGAAATACGGCTACGACCGCAGCCTCGCTGCGGGCGTGGTCGCAGCGGGCGGCACGCTGGCGTCGCTCATTCCGCCGAGCGCCATCCTGGTGATCTATGCGATCATCGTCGAGGAATCGGTCGGCGCCCTGCTGCTAGCGGGCTTCATCCCGGGCGCGCTTTCGGCGGTCATCTACGCGGCACTGATCATCTTCCGCTGCAAGCTGAACCCTTCGCTGGGTGCGCCCGTTTCAGCCGTTCCTCTCGGAGAAAAGGTCCGGTCTCTCGGCGGCGCTTCCGGTATCTTCTTCGTGATCGTCATCATCCTGGGCGGCATCTACACCGGCTGGATGACACCCACCGAAGTTGGCGGGGTCGCGGCATTCGTGATCTTCCTGATTGCGCTCGCCAAGCGGAATATGGGACCCGCAAACCTCCGGGAATCGCTTATGGAGACCGCGAAGCTGACGGTCTTCATCTTCACGATCATCTGGTCGATCCTGATCTATGTGCGGTTCCTCGGCTTCTCGGGCCTGCCGGAGGCATTCGCCAATTTCGTTGTCGGCCTCGATGTGCCGCCCATCGTCGTAATGATCCTGATCCTGCTCGCCTATATTGTGCTCGGCATGTTCATGGACGGCATCGGGATGCTGCTCCTGACCCTGCCGGTCGTCTATCCGGCGGTCACGGCGCTCGGCTACGACCCGGTCTGGTTCGGCATCATCATCGTCAAGATGGTGGAGGTGTGCCTGGTTACGCCGCCTATCGGGCTCAACTGTTTCGTGGTCAACGGCGTGCGTCCGGACATTCCGCTTGAGGACGTCTTCAAGGGTATCTGGCCGTTCTTCGTGGCGGACATCATCACGGTCGCCGTGCTCGTCGCCTTCCCGGGGATCGTGCTCTGGCTGCCGCGATTGATGATCCAGAACATCACGGCATAGAGCGGGGCCGGCGCGGGTTTCCGCTCAGGAAAGCCGCGCCGGCAGGCCCATCGGCTCGTCGCGGAAGAGCGCCGCCGGCATTTCGCAAAGATCGTCGGCAACGCGGGGCCGGAAGGCCATCCGCGTCAGCACGTCGCCTTCCAAATCGACCCCGGGCGCAATCTCGGTCAGGACCGGTCCGGCCTCGTCGATGGCGAAGACGCAACGCTCTGTCACGACCATGACCGACTGTCCCCGCGCCAGGCCGGCGCGGGCGTTGAAGCTGATCTGCTCGACTGCCTCGACGAACTTGACCGGGTCCCCGTCGCGCCGGATATCGAGGCGCCCGCCGGCTGCCCGGATATCCGACTCCCCGGCCGAGAACTGGCCGCAGAACACGACCCGTTTCGCGCCCTGCGTCACATTAAAGAATCCGCCGATGCCGGGGATGCGCGTCTTCAACTTCGACACGTTGACATTGCCCGCGGCATCAAGCTCCGCCATGCCGACGAAGGTGATGTCCAGCCCGCCACCGTCGTAGAAGTCGAACTGGTAGGTGTTGTCGATGACCGAACTCGGATTGATCGCGGCGCCGAAGGAAAGTCCGTAGGCCGGATAACCGCCCGTCGCGCCGGACTCGACCGTGAGCGTGAAGGCGTCGCCGCAGCCTTCCTCGCCCGCCACCGTCGCAACATATTCGGGCGCGCCGACGCCCAGATTGACGACATCGCCCCGGCGAAGCTCCATCGCCGCGCGCCGGCCGATCACCTTCTTGACCGTCAGCGGCAGCGGCCGCCGCACGCTCATGTCCGCGCGGACCTCGCCCGAGAACACCGGGTCGTAGGCGGTCGCGAAGGTCTGCGGATGGTTCTCGGGCCGCGCCACGACCACCCGGTCCACGAGATGGCCGGGAATCACGACCTTCCTCGGATCGAGCGAACCGCGCTCCGCGATGCGCTCGACCTGCGCCAGCACGGTGCCGCCCGAGTTCCGCACAGCTTGCGCGAAACTCGGTCCCTGGAAGGTGCCGATCTCGCGCTCCATGGTGATATTGCCGTCCGGGTCCGCCGTCGTGCCCCTCAGCAGTCCGACGTCGAGCCGCATGGACGGGTAGAACAGCCAATCCCGCCCGCTGAGCCGCACGCGCTCCACATAGTCCTCGACCGTGCGGGCGTTCACCCTGCCGCCGCCATGCTCCGGATCGACGAACGTGCCGAGACCGACATGGGTCACTAGGCCCGGCCGTCCCGCCGCAATCTCCCGGTACAGCTGGACGATGACGCCCAGCGGCAGCAGATAGCCCTCGATTTCGTTGTCGATCAGCCGGCGCTGAAGCATCCGGTTGAGGTTGAGATAGGATGTGACGAGCCGGCGGATCATCCCGTCATGGCGCAGCCTGTCGAGACCGCGCCCGCGCGTGTCGCCGGAGCCGGTCGAGGCAATGACGGTCATCCCTCCCGGCTCGCCTGTCTCCAGGAACCGCGCCTCAAGGGCCAGCAGCAGTTCCTCCGGGCAGACCGAACCGACGAACCCGTCCACCCCCAGCGTTGCGCCGGCCGGGACCAGCGCCGCCGCCTCCGCGGCCGTGACGATCTTGCTCATGGTTGGCTCTCCGGGCGAGACGGCAATCGCAGCGAGACCGGCTGCTTACGCCGGAACGGCGGTGAAGCCCACCTGCCCGAGCGGGCCGAAATCCGCCAGGACGCGCGCGCCGGGAGCGATCCCGACGACACCGGTGCAGGTGCCGGTGGTCACGCGGTCCCCGGCGCGCAGCCCGTCGCCGCGCTCGCGTAAATGGTTGGCGAGCCACAGCAGCACTAGCGCCGGGTCGCCGAGCGCGAGCGCCCCGGTCCCTTCGGCCAGCGCTTCTCCATCCACCGAGAGCGTCACGCTGGCCTCGCGCAGGTCCCGGTCCCGCCAGTCGGGCCGCGCCTCGCTCTCG
>MPNF01000197.1 GCA_002238885.1 Alphaproteobacteria bacterium bin95
ACTTCTATGTCTCCGACGGCTATGGCAACACCATGGTCCACCGGTTCGCGCCCGACGGCGCGCTGGTGCGGAGCTGGGGCGGCCGCGGCAGCGGCCCCGGCGAGTTCACCACGCCGCACGGCATCGGTGTGCTCGGGGACGGGCGGGTGCTGGTCGGCGACCGCGAGAACAACCGGGTCCAGGTCTTCTCGCCCGAGGGCGACTACCTCAAGGATTTCGGCCCGTTTTACAAGCCGATGGACATCCATATCGACGGCGAGGAGCGGATTTACGTCTCTGACCAGGTGCCGCGGGTGACGGCGGTTGCCGCCGACGGGACCGTCCTCGGAAGCTGCAAGCCGGTGGCGGTCATGCCGCATGGGGTCAGCGGCGATGCGGCCGGGACGCTCTATTTCGTCGAGACCCACACGACCGTCATCACCCGCCTCGCGCCCGTTTCCTAGCCCGCATTTCTCACCAGGGTCACGGCCTGCGTCGCTGTCCAGGCGTTCGCTCCGCAAGGAGTTGGGCCGAAAAGCGTAGCGGTGCCTACGATTGAGGCCCGCGACGCCGCGCGCAACGCGGCAGTTTGTTTGGATGGCGGCGTTCACGCCGTCGCGGGCGGACGCCTGGGCGCGACCCGAAGGGCGGCGCTGTCGGGCCGGCAGGGTGCGTCGATCCGCTTGCCCGATGCCCCGCATCGCGCTGCGCGCCTCTCCTACCCTGCCCGCCCGACAGCACCGCGCCGACCATGACCCTCGTGAGAAATGCGGGCTAGGCAGCCGCTTCGCGGGCTTCGCGCTTGGCCTTGGCTTTCTCGATGCGGCGCTTGGTGCGCCGTGCTTCGACGGTCAGCTTCGAGTCGGGCCGGCCGAGCAGGAAGGCGTCGAGGCCTCCGTTCTTCTCAACGGTCCGCAACCCGTGACCCGAGACGCGCAGCCTCACCGATTCACCGAGGGTTTCGCTCAGCAGGGTCCTGGACTGCACGTTCGGCAGGAAGCGCCGGCGCGTCTTGTTGTTGGCATGACTGACATTGTTGCCGGTCATTACGCCCTTGCCGGTGATCGCGCAGCGCCGCGACATCGCATTACACTCCTTGCCGGAACCCGTCTCGCTCAGAACGCGGCTGTATAGGGACGCCGCCGAAACGGGTCAAGCGCCCGCGCGTCAGCCGCCCAGTTCCCGGGAGCGGTTGGCGGCGGCGACAACCGTTCGCCGCATCAGAACCGCCAGGCCGTCATCCGCCATGAGCACGTCAAGGGCGGCAGCGGTCGTCCCGCCGGGACTCGTGACATTGCGCCTTAGCGTGTCCGCATCCTCCGGCGATTGGTTCAGCAATTCCCCGGCGCCGGAAACGGTTGCGCGGGCCAGGCGCATCGCCATGTCCGGCGGCAGCCCTTCGCGCTGACCTGCCGCGGCCAGCGCCTCGACCAGATAGAACACGTAGGCGGGGCCGCTGCCGGAGACGGCCGTCACCGCGTCCATGGCCGTCTCGTCTCCCAGCCAGACGACCTCGCCGACGGCCTCGCAGATCGTCTGGCAAAGCGCCATCTGTGCGGGATCGACACGCGGGTTGGCCGTGAGCGCGGTAATACCGCGGCCGACTGCCGCCGGCGTGTTCGGCATGGCGCGGACTATGGCTGCGTCCCGGCCAAGAATTTGCTGGAAGAACGCAATCGGGGTCCCGGCGGCGATGGAGAGGAACACCGGTGCCGCATGCCCCGTATATCGGCGGTAGGCCGGAACGACATCGTCCATGACCTGAGGCTTGACCGCGAAGATTACCGCGTCCGGGCGTACACGGTCGGTGACATTTTCAAGCGCCTCCGTGATATGGACTCCGGGCTTGCCCTGGAAGTCGCGCGTCGCCTTGTCTTCCGGCTCGACGACCACGATCTGGTCGGCGAAACGCTGTTCCAGCCAACCCGTCAACATTGCGCCGCCCATCTTGCCGCAGCCGACAAGGATCAGGTTCGGAGTGCTCATGCCTCGCCTATCGGATGGATCATGGCGGCGGCCACTGCCTTGGCCGGTGGCTTGCCGCCCCATAGTGCATGTTGGAACGCTGGGTAAAATTGGTCCAGCCCGTTGGTGGCGGCCAGCAAGACGTCCTCAAACAATTCCCTGGTGGCCGAAACGCCGCGCAGGGGGACCGCATGGCGGAAACAAAGCGCTCCGGCATCCCGGTCGAAGCAGAAATGGCCCATCGCCAGGATGTCGTTGGCATAGGCCAGCATCTCCAGCAGCGGGTTCTTGCCTTCCAGGGGCACTGGCAGCCGGCACGCCGCGGCGACCTGCACGACGGCCTGGCGGGCGTGCCAGGCGGCGCACAACGACGTGTCGCCCCAGCTTCCCTGAAGCTCGGCGGTAATCGTCCGGGAGTCATCACGGCTGTAGGCCCAGTCTTGCGCCCGGGCGATGTCTTCGACCAGGTCGATCGGGTTCGCAGCCCCGTCATGAGTCCGTCGTACAAGCATGGGTTCTTCAATACATCACAACATGTCGTATTGCCATCGGCTAGACACCGCTATTTGTGGAAAAATTTGCCGTCCAGGATTTCCCGGAGAGCGGACCTGGCCGGAGGTTCCGCGGCGTTGTCATGCCCGCGAGACGGGCTATATTCGCCGAATACGGGGAAGCAGGCGTGTGTCGATGAGCGAATATGCCGTCCAAAGGGCGAATATGGTGGAATGCCAGTTGCGCGCCGGTCGCGTCTCGAATTCGGCCTTGCTCGATGCGATGGGCGCTATCGCGCGCGAAGACTTCGCCCCGATAGCGCTGAAGCCCGTCGCGTATGTCGATGAAGATCTGCTGTTCGAAGGCCGCGTCATGGTCGAGCCGATGGTGTTCGCGCGCCTGTTGCAATCCGCCGAGCCCGGCCCGGATGACTATGTCCTCGATGTCGGTCCGGGCCTCGGTTACTCGAGCGCTGTTCTGGGCCGGGTTGCGAGCGCCGTTGTGGCTCTGGAGAGTGACGGGGACCTGGCGGAGCGCTCGCGCAAGGCGCTGGCGGCGGCCGACAGCGATAATGTCGTGGTGGTCGAAGGACCGCTGGAAGCCGGCTATGCGGAGGAAGCGCCGTTCAATCTCATCGTCATCGAGGGCGCTGTCGCGGCGGTTCCGCCGGCGCTTGTCGACCAGCTGGCGGAAGGCGGACGGCTGGCGGCGGTCGTGCGGTCGGGCGGCGGCCTCGGGCATGCTACGATCTTTTCGAAGCGAGGCGGGGTCGTCTCCTCCCGCACCGTCTTCGATGCCGGCACCCCCTATGTTGCGGGCTTCGAGCCCAGGCAGGAGTTCGTGTTTTGAAGGTTCGACGGTTCCGGCGTGCGTGTCTTCCGGCCGCGGTGGCGGCGCTCGCGCTCGTTCTGCCTGCGGCTGCTTCGGGCGGCACGCTGCTGGAGGCGATGGCGAAGGCCTATGTCGCGAACCCGCAACTGGAAGCCGCACGCGCGCGCCTGCGCGCCACCGACGAAGGCGTGCCGCAGGCGCTTTCCGGCTGGCGGCCGACGGTGACAGCGAGAGGCAGCACCGGCTACGGCCGGTTCAACAGCAAGAGACGGTCGGGGCTGCTTGGACAGTTCAACGAAAGCACCGAATCGCGGAACCCGTCGAGCGTGCGGGTCGAAGCGACACAGCCGCTCTATGACGGGGACCGGCGGACGGCCCGGCTGCGCGCAGCCAAGCACCGCGTCTCCGCCCAGCGGGCGCGGCTGCTGGCCGTCGAGCAGACCGTCTTTCTGAGTACGGGCCTGTCATATATGGACGTGGTCCACGATCAGGCCGTGGTCGAGCTGACCGTCAACAATGTCAGTGTGCTGCAACGGCGCCTTCAGGCGGCGCGGGACCAGTTCGAGGTCGGCGAGGTGACGCGCACCGACGTGGCGCAGGCGGAGGCGCGCCTGGCGCGGGCCATCGCCGAGCGCGTGTCCGCCGCAGGCCGGCTGGAAACCTCGCGCGCCAACTATCAGCGCGTCGTCGGAGAGCTTCCGGCCCGGCTCGACGCGCCGCCGCCGCTTGCCGCCCTGCCGCAGACGAAGGATGAGGCGGTCGAGGCCGCATCGCGGGATAATCCGGAGGTGGCGGCGGCCTCTTTCGACGAGCGCGCGGCGCTGGACGACGCAGAGGCGATCCGGAGCGAATTGCTGCCGAGGGTGAACCTGGTCGGGACCGTCTCGCATGCAGCCGATGCCAGCGGGCGCGGCACCCGGAACAACGATGTGACGGTCGCGGCCACGGTTTCGGTGCCGCTCTACGAAGCCGGCAACATTACCTCCCGCCGGCGCGCGGCCATCGAAACCGCTTCGCGCATGCGGGCCGTGGCCGAGGACCGCCGCCGCATTGCGGTCGAGCAGGCGGTCAGGGCCTGGGAGAACCTCACTTCCGCCCGCGCCCGGCTGGAGTCGCTGATCACCGAGGTCCGCGCCTCCGAGATCGCGCTGGACGGCCTGCAGCAGGAAGCCGAGGTCGGCACCCGGACCCTGCTGGACGTCCTGGACGCGGAGCAGGACCTGCTCGATGCCCGCGTCAATGTCGTGCGCACGAAACAGGCGGAAGCCGTCGCCAGCTACCAGCTGGCTGCGGCGGCGGGGCGCCTGACGGTGGAAATCCAGCAGGTGCCGGTGGCGCCATACGATTTCCAGGCGAACTATGACCGCGTTCGGATCCTTCGGTGGGACCCGGGCGCGATATTCGGCGGAGGTCTGAATAATGAGTGAGCCTGCAGGCGGCGCCGGACGCGGCGAGGACGAGCGGACCATGGAGGAGATCATGGCAACCATTGGCAAAGCCGTCTCGGACGAAAGCGGAGTCGAAAAGCCTGCGGAGCCGGAGGCGGACGCTGAAGACGACATTCTCGAACTCGTGGACGAAGTGCCGCCGGAAGAAGATGCCGACGCAGGCGCCGGGGAGGAGTTGATCTCCACGTCCGTTGCGGCCGCTTCGGCGGAGGCGTTTGCAGGCCTGGCCAAGGCGGTCGAGCAGGGTGAGGCCGATGCGCGGCGGCTGCCGGTGCGCGAGGGCGGCGAGACCATAGAAGACATGGTCCGCGCCATGCTGAAGCCGATGCTCAACGAATGGCTCGACACGCACTTGCCCGGCATCGTTGAGCGTCTCGTCGAAGAAGAGATTCAGCGCCTGTCGCGGTCCGGCCGGCGCTGACAGCGCTTTTCCCCGTCCGACAAAGCGGATTCCCCATGCTGGAGAAGACCTACCGTTCCGACGCGGTGGAAGCGCCGCGCTATGACGCCTGGGAGCGCGCCGGCGCCTTTGCCGCTGGCGTGACGGCGGACGCCCGGCCTTACACGATCATGATGCCGCCGCCGAATGTGACCGGCAGCCTGCATATGGGCCATGGCCTGACCTTCACGCTGCAGGACATCCTGATCCGCTACCACCGCATGAAAGGCTGCGATGCGCTCTGGCAGCCCGGCATGGACCATGCCGGGATCGCGACGCAGATGGTGGTGGAGCGCCAGCTCGACGGGGAAGGGCTCAAGCGGACCGATCTCGGACGGGAGAAGTTCGTCGACCGGGTATGGGAGTGGAAGGCGGAGTCGGGCGGGCAGATTACCCGCCAGCTGCGCTCGCTCGGCGCGTCCGCCGACTGGGCGCGCGAGCGTTTCACGATGGACGAGGGCCTGTCGAAAGCGGTCGCAAGGGTCTTCGTGCAGCTCTACCGGGAGGGCCTGATCTACAAGGACCAGCGGCTGGTGAACTGGGACCCGGCGCTAGAGACCGCGATTTCCGACCTTGAGGTGCAGCCAACCGAGACCGACGGCCACCTCTGGTACATCCGCTATCCCGTCGAAGGCAGGGACGGCGAGAGCCTTGTCGTCGCCACGACGCGGCCGGAGACGATGCTGGGCGACACGGGCGTGGCGGTCCATCCGGACGACCCGCGCTACCGGCACCTGGTCGGCGGCCACTGCATCCTGCCACTGGTGGGCCGCCGGATTCCCGTCGTGGCCGACGCCCATGCCGACCCGGAACAGGGCTCGGGCGCGGTCAAGATCACGCCGGCGCACGACTTCAACGACTTCGAGGTCGGGCGGCGGCACGGGCTGGAGACCGTCAATATCTTCGACCGGACGGCGCACCTGAACG
>MPNF01000198.1 GCA_002238885.1 Alphaproteobacteria bacterium bin95
AGCGTCCGGGCGATCCGGCGGGCCAGGCGGTTGGCGCCGCGATGGCCGCCGAGCAGCGGCACCACCGCACTACCGTCTTCCGCAACGGCGACGACAGGCGGCTCTTCGCGCTTGTCCGATAGCAACGGCGCCAGACGCCGAATCGCGATGCCGGCGGCCATCACGGCGACGATCGGTTCCCCGGAACGAAACCGTCTTTCCATCTTGTCCAGGGACACGGCCTCATATCCGAGCCGTTCCGCAAGCCCGACGCCGCGCGGAGTCAGCACTACCGCGACCGTCATGACCAGGCCCTGCCCCGCTTGTGCAGGAGTATCGTCGAGAAATAGGGCACGTCCGCGGGATCGACACGGTCGAGCGGCAGGACCCGCTCGTCCGGAAGTCCGGCATGCACGACCAGCCGGGCGCTGTCCCCGAGGCCAAGGCGCATGAGGAGCGACCTGACGCGCTCGAAATGCCGTCCGACCTTGACGAGGACCGCTGTATCACAAGCCGACAGGCGCGCTTCCAGTTCTGCGTCGCCGAGCGGCGCCGGCAACACCGAAAGAACATCGTTGCGCGCCGCAAGCGCCGAACCGGCCGCCGCCGCACAAGCTGTCAGCGAGGACACGCCGGGCACGACCTCGACCGGCCAGTCCGTCGACAAGCGGGCGAACAGGTACAGGAATGAGCCGTAGAGAAACGGATCGCCCTGGCAGAGCACGACGACGCCGCGCCCGGCCTCCAGATGCGCCGCTATCTCCTGCACGGCCCGGTCGTAAACGGCCCGGGCGGGAAAGCGCGCCGCCTGCATCGGCATTCGGATCGGCAGTTCGATCCGGGCGTCGTCGAGATAGGAAGCGACGATGGACCGCGCGAAGCTCTCCCCTTCGAGCGGCGCCGGGAAGGCGAGCACATCGGCCTGCCGGATGATGCGCAAGCCTTTCAGCGTCAATAATTCGGGATCGCCGGGACCGACGCCGACACCGCAGACCCAGCCGCTCACGACGCGGCCGGCCACGGCTTGCGCGCGGTCCATTGGGTCACCGCCATGGCGGGCCGGAAGGCGGTGAAGCGTCCGACCGGCGCCGCCGTTTCCACAGAAACTCGGTAGAGGTCGCCGCCTAGTTCGGACCGGGCCCGTACCAGCCGCGCTTTGCTCTCCAGGGTGACGGCATTGGCCACGATGCGCCCGTTGGGCCGCAATGCCTCCCAGGCAGCTTCGAGAATGCCCTCGACACCCAGGCCGCCGCCGATAAACACGGCATCCGGCGCGGGCAATCCCTCCAGCGCCTCCGGCGCGTGTCCGCCATGGATTTCCAGACCCGGCGCGCCCAGCCCCTCCGCATTGCGCGCTATCGCCGCGCGTCGCGCAGCGACCGGCTCCACCGCGCTCGCCGTTCCGCCAGCCCGTATCCACTCGATGGACACCGCTCCCGAGCCCGCCCCGATGTCCCAGAGATGCGCCCCGCCCGTCGGCGCCAGCAAGGCCAGCGTCGCCGCGCGGATATGGGCCTTGGTCAACATGCCGTCATGCTCGAAGAAGTCGTCAGGCAGGCCCGGCGCGCGGGAGAAGACCCGCGCATCCGCGCCGGCAACGCACTCGACAGCCAGCGTGTTGAGATCGGGAACCTCCGCGGTCCAGCAATCGGCGCGCTCCTCTATGCGTGCCTCCAAAGGACCGCCCATATGCGCAAGCGCCGTCATAAGGCTCGCACCGTAGCCGTGACGGACAAGCCAGTCCGCGACGCGGGACGGTGTGCCGCCGTCATGCGAAAGCACAAGCAGCCTGGCCCCGGGGGCAACATGCAGTGCGAGCAATCCGAGTGGCCTGCCGTGCAGCGACAGCGCCGCCACGTTGTCCAGCGGCCAGGCGAGCCGCGCCGCGGCCAACGAAAACGCGCCGACGGCGGGGACAATGCGCATCTCCTCGGCCGGCACGCTGCGGGCCAGCGACGTGCCGATGCCGAACCACATCGGATCTCCGGTCGCCAGCACGACAGTCGGCCGCGGCCGGCGCGCGAGGATAACGTCGAGGGTCCGGGACAACGGCCGCTGCCAGGTCGTTCGCTCCGCCGGCCCCGTCGCCGCGAGCGCCAGATGGCGTTTGCCGCCGACCAGGAACTCCGCGCTCTCGACGATGGCGCGGCCCAACGGGTCGAGGCCGTCTTCGCCGATGCCGAGCACGGTCAGCCAGGGTGTCACGGCGCGCTCTCGGACGGATGGAGCAGCGCATTGACGGCCGCCGCCGCGAGCGCGCTTCCGCCGAATCGGCCCCGCAGCGCGATATGCGGCAGGCCGCTTTCGACGAGCGCCGCCTTCGACTCGGCCGCGCCGACGAAGCCCACCGGAAACCCCAGAACGGCCAGCGGCCGCGGTGCGCCTCCGGCGACGAGTTCAAGCAGCCTGAAGAGCGCCGTCGGGGCGTTGCCTACCGCCACGACGGCACCCTCGAAACGATCCGCCAGCGCGTCCATCGCAGCCATGGCCCGCGTCTTGCGGCCCGCGCGCGCCGCCTCCGCGACCGAAAGGTCGTCTATGGCGCAGACGGCTTCCCGCCCGATTATGCCGTCGGCTGTCATGCGCGTATCCGCGATGATCGGCGCTCCGGCCGCCAGGCCGGTTTCCGCCCGCTCGACAACTCCCGCGCTGAAGACAAGGTCCCGCACGATCTCCGGCCGGCCAGAGGCATGCACGAGCCGCAAGGCAAGCCCGACGGTGCGCGGCGGCAGCCCCGAAAGGTCGGTTTCCTCGCGCGCCATGCGAAAGGAAAGCCTGTAAATCGCCGCCGGATCGCGCAGATATTCGTGCATCAGTGCCCGTGGGAGTGGCCGTGCCCGTGCTCGTGCGGATGGTCGTGCCCGTGTTCGTGGGAATGCGAGTGGCCGCCGCCCCGCACATGGTGGTGATGGCCCGCCTGCGGGGTGCCGACCTCGTCCTCCCGCCCGACGATCTGCTCCCGGTATTTGCAAAGCGCGCAATTCATCAGGTTGTCGCCCGTCAGCGTACCCCGGACACGCTCGGCAAAGCTGTCCAGGACCAGCGGGTGGTCGTTCAGATAGGGCGCCTTGATGAAGGATATATCCGGATGGGCCGCCGCAACCTCATCCGTCAGGTCGTAGATGCGGCGCACCAGAATGCCGGTGAACAGGAAATAGGGAAAGACGACGATCCGCCGGAAACCGAGCCGGGCGACGCGCTCCAGACCCGCATCGACGCGGGGGTGCGCGACGCCCGAATAGCAGGTCTCGGCCCAACCGAAGCCCATGCCCTCCCAAAGCATCCGCGCGACCTTGCTGACATTGGAGTTGGCGTCGGAGTCGTTGGTACCCCGCCCCACCACCATCAGCAGCGTTTCTTCACGGGGCGTTTCGTCGTCCAGCACGCTCTCGATCCGTTCGCGCGCCGCCTGCAGCAGCTTCGCGTCGATGGCGAGATCGCGCCCGAGCCTGATGTCGATATCGGGATGCGCATGCGCGAACTCGTTGATTTCCGAGGGCACGTCGTTCTTCACATGCCCGGCGGCGAACAGCATGCCGGGGACCGCAAGAATACGCCGGTTGCCGCGGCCGGCCAGCGCCTCCAGCCCCTCGCGGATGACCGGGCGCGCAAATTCCAGGAAGCCGATTTCGAGGTCGTAATCCGGCAAGCGGGGACGCAACCCCTCGGAAAGGGCCAGGAACTCGCGCACGGCATCTGCATCGCGGCTGCCGTGGCCGCAAACCATGACTCCGGTCTTGGGCATCGCGCCTCTCAATTCGAGTAGAATCGCCGCCATGATAGACGGATCGGCAAGCATCGTCCCGATCCTGCTCGGCGTCCTGCTGCTCGACGCCGCGCTGGGCGACATGCCGGCGTTGTTCCGCCGCGTGCCGCACCCGGTTGCGCTGCTCGGGCGCATGATCGACCGTCTGGATTCCCGCCTCAACCGCCTCGAGCGTCCGGCCGCCGACCGTCGGCTGCGCGGCGCCTTCACCTTGCTGGCGGTGACGGCGACAGCCGCAGCGGCGGGCTGGGCGCTGGGCCTGCTCGGATGGCTGCCGACCCTGCTGCTGGCGTTCCTGCTCATCGCGCAACGCGGGCTTTTCGACCATGTCGCTGCGGTCGCCGCCGGCCTCGACGCTGGCCTGGAGCAAGGTCGGGAGGCCGTGTCGCACATCGCCGGGCGCGATCCCGCGTCCCTGGATGCTCACGGCGTCGCCCGCGCCGGGATCGAGTCGCTGGCGGAGAACTTCTCCGACGGCGTGGTCGCGCCCGCTTTCTGGTTCCTGCTTCTCGGCCTGCCGGGGCTCTGCGCCTTCAAGGCGATCAACACGCTCGACAGCATGATAGGCCACCGCACACAACGCCATGAGGCATTCGGTTTCTGGTCGGCGCGCGCCGACGATGTCGCCTGTTTCCTGCCGGCCCGCCTTTCGGCGCTGCTGATCATGGGCTCAGCGTTCTGCTTCCGCCGCGCGAGCCCGCTCGGCGCATGGCGCGCAGTGCTCAACGATGCGCACCGGCACCGCTCGCCGAATGCCGGCTGGCCGGAGGCGGCGATGGCGGGCGCGCTTGGCCTCGCGCTTGCCGGCCCCCGCCGCTACAGCGGAAGAACGGTCCGGGATGCCTGGATGGGGCGGGGCCGCAGCCGTGCGACGCCGCAGGACATCCGCCGCGCCTTGCGCCTGTTCATCGCGGCATGCGCCTTGCACGCTTGCCTTCTGCTCGCGATTTGGGCTGCCGGATAACGGCCGGCGAGTGAGGAAATCAGCCCAGCAGGGGCGCCAGAATCTCGTCGAGTTCGTCCGCCGTGAGCGCGCCCGGATGTTTGCGTCCGTCGATGATGAAACTTGGCGTCGAATCGATCTGGTAATCCTCCTGACCGGTCAGACGTTCCTGAATTATCTTTTCGAACGCCGCTTCGTCCTGAAGGCAGTCGGATGCCCGTTCCCGGCTGAGGCCCGCAAGTTGGCCGAGGCGCACAAGCTCCGCCACCGGCTGCTCGGAACGCGTCCAGCCGCTCTGGCCTTCGAAGAGCAATTGAAGGAACGGGTAATAGCGTTCCGCCGGCAGGCATTCGGCGAGCGCCGCTGCCCGGAGCGCCAGTCCGTCGAGGGGAAAGTCCCTGAAGACAAGTTTGATCTTTCCGGTGTCAATATAGGCGCTCTTCAGATGCCGGTAGCCCTCGGCATGGAACTGCGCGCAATGCGGACAAGTCAGTGACGAATATTCGAGGATCGTGACCCTTGCGCTTTCGTCACCCAGCACACGGTCTTCCGGCCTGATTTCCGGATTCGAGACGGGATCTGCCGCATGGGCCGTCGGGCTGACGGACAGTTGCGAGCCCGACGGCATACCGAAAAAGGAATGGTAGGCAGCGCTGACGACGACTGCAACTGCCATGGCCACAACAACGGTCCATATGTTCCGCATCGACAGAACCTCGCCACTAGATATGGTATTCTACATCGAAATTGTGGCACAAACAAGACGTCGCAACCGAAAATTCATATGCCTGAAACTTATCGTTCGGGGACCGTGGCAGAAGAGTCGTTCCGCGTCTCAACTGCACGGATCGCGCCGCCCAACCGGGCGAGCGTCGCACGAAGATCGGGGTCGGAAATGCCGGAAACCGCGACCGGTTCGGGCGCGGGCTCCGTCGAAGTTCGCGCGACGGGCGTCGGTACCACCCGCCCCTGCTTCAAGGCGATGCGGGAAACCGCCTTGCGGCCCAGGAAAAGGTTGACGCGGTCCCGGATAACCGGCGCGTGGTGCTGGACATAGGGCGCCCAGGCGGACGCGACCCGGAGATGCAGCACCCCCCGGAAGAGCCGCAAGGGCCGCGTCCATGTCGCGATTTCTGCCCCGACGACGCCCTCCCAGCGCAGCAGAAGCCGGGTCTCGGAAAAGCCATGCTTTCGCGCGCTCGGCGCCAGCCCCCGTTCCACCGCCGCCCCCGCGCCCCCCCCCCCGCCCCCCCCCCCCCCCCCGGGCGACGAGCCGGCCCAGCCTGCGCCCGCTTCGGGTCCTTCGGGTCATCCGCCCAGCATGCCCGAAACCGGAAATTCATCAATGACGGAAACCCGCCGCGGCGCGGGCGGTATGATGCCACCGAACG
>MPNF01000199.1 GCA_002238885.1 Alphaproteobacteria bacterium bin95
CTTCATCGGACTTTCGCCTAAGGCCCTTCGTCCGCCAGTCCCACTGTCGCCAGAACCCCGGAAAGGCGAAGGGCGGGCGCTCCTCCGTTTCTCCCTTCAGCCGGAACCAGGCCGCCGCCTTGATTGGCCGGCCCCGGGCCCCCGGGATCGTCGCGGTCGGATGGTATTCGGCAAACGAGGTGGCCGGGACCAGGCATCGCTGGCGGGGATTGCGGATCACGCCCCAGCTCCGGTCGAGATTGCGGGCGTTGGTGACCCACCCGCGCGGCGTCCGGTCCCAGCCCCAACGCGCCCGCACCAGCTCCCGGTCGCCGTCCTCGCCGATGCGGACGATGGGCACCTCGCCGTCCGGAAAGATGCCGGGCAACGGTTCGAGATTGCCCAGCCTGTCGGTCGCCCGGAACAGGCGCCGCATCGCCTCCTGCGGCAGGGTGTTGGAAAACAGGTTGCACAAGGTCCCTAGTCCGTCCGGCCCCGGCGGCCCAGCACGAACGCGGCGATCCAGACCGGCAGGCTGAGCAGGACTGCTGCGACCGCGATTGCCAACGGGCCGAGCAAACCGGCCGGCAACGCCGCCGCTGTTGTCGCCCCGCCCAGCCCCGCTCCTGCTGCCCAGGCGGCGCGCCGATAGCCGAGACGCCAGAGCCTGCGGCACGCCAGCGCCAGAGGCAGGCCGCAAAACGCCACGGGCGCCAGAGACAGCAATGCGGGCCCAATGTCGGTGCTCGCCAGCGGCCAGCTCCCAAACCGGACTGCGGCTATCGCCGCGACCGCCGCCGGCAGCCAAAGCAGCGCCAGCAGCCAGAAGCCGTAATGCAGGAAAGGTTCGCGCTCGCTCATGCGCTGTTTTACGCGCAGATCGCCGGCTTACCGGAGAGAAAATTCCGCCTCCGAGACGGGCTTTCCTTCGGGGTTGACGAGACGCATGCCACCGTTGCGGCGCTGGAGGCTCAGTTTGTCGTCCCAGAACATCGGGCGCAGGAAGCGGATGGCGAGTTCGAGCCGTTCCGGCATACCGTCCCCGCAAAGTGCGGCGACGTAGTAGTGGATGCCCATGAGTCCGGCCGCTATCGGTGCCCTGAAGCCGAACTGCGCCGCGACCTGGGGGTCGTTGTGGATCGCGTTGAGCGTGTCGTCGCTATAGGCCGCCACGCCATCCGGCGTCAGGCGATGCTCGGCAACAGTCTCGAATTGACCTTCATCGGGACGGCTCGAAGCGCCGCCGCCCGGTCCCCGCTTGCGCGCCGGGTCCGGCCGCAGGCCCGAGCGTTCGGTCTCGCAGACCTCCCTGCCCGACCGGTCCCGATAGCTGAACCGGCACCAGACCTGCCGTCCGCGCGGCACGGCGTCGATTCGCGTCACCTCGCCCGCCACCGTCAGCGGCTCGTCCAGACGCACCACCCCATGCAGGCGAAAACGCTGCGTCATATGCACCTGCCCGAGGATCGAGATGCCGGACTCGTGCATGGCCTTGAGCGCGCCATGCCCAAGGAAGGTCGGGTCGGCCAAGTCGCCGTAGCGGTCCGCGTCGATACCGGCCGCACGCAGCTTCGCCTCCTGAAACCGCCGCGCGACCGCGAACTCCACGGTCTTGAACGCGAACCCGGCCTCCAGCAACTCATCCCCCTGCATCGGCCTCGCCCTTCTGTCCTGCTTCGACTCCGGCGCGGCGGACGAGCGTACCCGCGAACACCCAACTCAGCGCCGCCATGCCCGCCGCGACTGCAAGACTGGCGACGAGGCCGCCCATCTGGAAGGTGATGCCGGACAGCAGCGTGCCCATCAGGCGACCGGCAGCGTTCGACATATAATAGAAGCCGACATCCATCGATACCCGTTCGCTCCGGCTGAGCGCAAGGATCAGGTAGGAGTGCAGCGAGGAGTTGAGGGCGAATACGCCGCCGAAGACCAGCAGCACGGCCACGAGCACCGCCGTCAGAAGACCGCCCTCCATTGCCGCCGCGGCGACAGCCAGCAGGGCCGGGATCGCCGTAAGCGCCCCGACCCAGAGCTGCGCCAGCCGGATCGCATCGCCGACGCTTTTCTCCCGCGCCCGCAGCAGTTTCGGGGCCAGCGCCTGCACGGCTCCATAGCCGACGATCCAGAGCGCCATGAAGCCGCCGACGAGGAAGAAGGCGGCGCGGTCGGCCTCCGGCGTCCCGTCCGATAGCACGGTGTAGAAATAGACCGGCAGCGCCACGACGAACCACACATCCCGCGCGCCGAACAGGAACAGGCGCGCGGCGGAAAGCCGGTTCACCAGCGGGCTCCTGGAGAAGACCTCGCGGAATTTCGCCTTCCGATCGCCGCGCGGCAGGCCCGCAGGCATCCAGACCATGACCGCCGCCAGGATCGCCGCCAGCACCGCCGCCATGCCGATCACCGCTGCCTCGAAGCCGACAAGCGCCAGCAGCGCGGACCCCAGCAGGAAGCCCAGGCCCTTCACCGCGTTCTTCGAGCCCGTGAGCGTCGCCGTCCAGCGGAACAGTGCGCCCTGCTCGCCTGCCGGCGCGAGCAGTTTGACGGCGCTCTTGGCGCTCATCTTCGAGAGGTCCTTGGCAATGCCGGAGAGGCCTTGCGCCGCCATAACGAAGGCGACCGACAGCGCCGTCGTCCAGGCCGGGTCGAGTTGCGTAAGCGCCGCCAAAGCAAAGATCTGCAGGCCCAGTCCGGCATAAAGCGTCGAGGTGAGCCCGAAGCGGGCCGCAACCCAACCGGCCGAGAGATTGGTCGCGATGCCCATGAATTCGTAGAGCAGGAAAAGGTATGCGAGGTGGACGGGTGAGAAGCCGAGTGTATGGAAATGCAGCAGCACCAGCATCCGCAGCGCGCCGTCGGTCAGCATGAAGGCCCAGTAGGCCGCGGTGACCGCGATATAGGCGGCGAGCGCGCCGCGTCCGGTCGGAGGCTGTGCCTTCATCCGAGACTGTCCGACACGAGGCCTGCAACGTCCGCGAGGCGGCAACTGTAGCCCCATTCATTGTCGTACCAGGCGTAGATTTTCGCCTGCGTGCCGTTCACCACCATGGTCGCCGGTCCGTCGACGATGGCCGAACGCGGGTCGTTCAGAAAGTCCGTCGAGACCAGCGGCCGCGCCTCGTAGCCGAGGATTCCCTTGAGCGGCCCCTCCGCCCACTTTGCGAAGAGCGCGTTGATCTCCGCTGCGTCGCTCTCGCGCACCAGCTCGAACACGCAATCGGTCAACGAGGCGTTCAGGAGCGGCACCCGCACGGCATGCCCGTTCAGTCGCCCTGCGAGTTCGGGATAAATGAGCCCGATGGCTGTCGCCGAACCCGTCGTCGTGGGCACGAGCGCATTGAGCGCGGAACGCGCCCGGCGCAGGTCCCGGTGCGGGCGATCAACGATCGTCTGCGTGTTCGTCGCACTGTGGATGGTCGTGATCGAGCCGTGGCGGATGCCGATCTCTTCATGCAGCACCTTGACGACGGACGCCAGGCAATTGGTGGTGCAGCTTGCCGCCGTCACCACATCGTGGCGTTCTGGATCGTAGAGCGCATGATTGACGCCATAGACGAGGTTGACCGCCCTCTCTTCTTTGACGGGCGCGGACACCACGACCTTTGCGGCGCCGGCGTCGAAATAGGGCCGGAGCGCTTCGATGCTCTTGAAGCGGCCGGTGCAGTCCACAATCAGGTCGATGTCGCGCTGCGCCAGCGGCAGGTCTTCGATGCGATCCGCCTCGGTGATTTCAATGTCATTCCCGTTGACCCGGACCGCGCCCGGCCGATGGTCGATCCGGGCGCCCCAGCGGCCATGCACGGTATCGAATTCCAGCAGATGCGCGTGGGAGGCAGCATCGCCCGCCCTGTCGTTCGCCAGCACGATTTCGCCGAGCCGCCCGGCATCGTCCATCGCCCGCAGGAACAGCTTGCCCATGCGACCGAGTCCGTTGACCGCTATGCGCGCCATCGCTCCAACCCGGAGTTTCGGATGGCTGCGACCTTAGACTGACTTTATGAAACTCCTGTTGCAGCGCCGATCCGGTCAGCGCGGCCAGTCGTCCTCGCGGTAAAGGAACATCGGGCTGCTCCAGGCCTGGAAGCCGTCTTCGGTGAACACCGACACCCAGATCTGGTTGTCGCCCTTCGCCGAGAGCGGCACTTCCAGCTCCGTCGAGAACTCCCGGGAAGAGAGCTCCTCCGGCAGGCGGAACACCCTGATCCGTCGCTCCAGCCCGCCCGCTTCCATGACCCAGTCGTCCAGGCCGATCTCGGAGAGCGGATGGTCGAGCGCGCCCAGATTGCTGGTCAGGTGCAGCATGCTGTCCGGCGCCTCGTCCAGCCACACGTCGAAGCCGCCGAAATTGCCGGTGGTGATGGCGTCGAACACGATCGTGTCCGGTCCCTTCTGCTCCAGCAGGCGCTCCTTGTTCCAGGCGTTGATGGGCTCCATGCGCGAGATCGCGGCATGCTGGAAGCGCGCGCGGCCCTTCCAGTTGGTCTCGCGCCCGCGACCCCTGTATTCGGCGCCGCTCCACAGCACGCGGATGCGGGAGCCGAGCTCGTCCGCGCCGTGCGGGCGAAGCGTCCGGACGACCTCCATGCCGTTGCGGACCTCGATCCGCTCGATCGGCGCCTGTGTCACGACCTCAAGAGAAAGCGTGACGGCGGCATCGTCCGTCTGGGCGATGTCCCCCATCATGATCTCGCCGACCGGCTGCGGCGCCTCGCCCTCGAAGGCATGCGGATCGCGGTCGAACAGGTTTCCGCCACTGGCGAACCGCGCGCGGACGTCGAGATGCATGCGTGTGCCGGTCGTGCCGTAGGTGTGGCGGCGCTGGACTGCATCCATGATGCCGTCCCGGCTGAGTTCCGTGGCGTAGAAGCAGGTGAGCCCGCCATAGGCCCCGAAGGTGGAGGCGCCCGGATAGCTGGCCCCCGGCCGGCCCTTGTGGCCGTCGCTGTTGCAGACCACGCCGGAGCGGTGCCCGAGCGGGAACCCGTCCGTCAGCAGCCACTCGAAGGTGCCCCAGGCCGAGTGGATCTCCATCGCGGCTTCCCGGCGCGGGTCGTGCGCATAGCCGATGTCGGCATAGCGGCCGCCGACATGCGCGTAGATGAAGCAGTCCTCGTCCGCCAGCATCTCGAACAGGCGGTTGGCGTTGGGTGCGTCGGTGTCGAGGTCGGAGCGGTCGGTCAGCAGGGCATGCGAGGAGCGGTGGATCGGTCGGCCCTCGCGGCGGAAATAGACATTGCGGTCGCCGCCGACGGCCGTGTTGCCGGACCACTCATAGCCGGGGAAGGTGACGAACCTGCCCTCCTGGTGATGCTCCGCCGTCAGTTCGTTCACATGCTCCCAGAAGGTGTTGTTGACCTGGAAATCGTTGGCCTGGTGGGCGGTCGCGTCGAGGAACGACTTGTTGCGGGCGAAGTCGAAATACTGCCTGGCCGTGGTGATACCGATGCTCTCGCCGCTCTGCCCGTGCAGGTCGCCCCAATAGCCGCCGAACGGGCTGTCCCTCACGACAAGCGGATGCGATTCCGCTGCCGTTCGGCCCTCCTCATCCCGCACGGCGATGCGCAGCACGCCGGGCTCGGCGACCGAGAGGCCTTCGAAGCAGATTGACTTGCGCCCGAGCGGATAATCGACTTCCGCCGGCAGGCCGGATACCGGCAGCGTGCATTCCAGGGTGAACCGGCCGCTCGCACGGTCGGTCGGGTTGCCCCAGACATCCTCCGCCTTCAGGCCGAACTGGAAGGTTTCGCCCGGGCGGCGGAGCGACGGCAGCACGGCGCGCCAGCAGACCGGCGGCCCCGGCACGACGGAAATCGCCGGCGAGTTGGGGATCGGCACATGGTGGCCGACGGCGCAGACATCGGCGAGGACACGGAATTGGAAGTCCATTTCCACCATCGTCTGCATCCGCATGCCGGGCGAGCCGCCGGAGGTGTCGCCGAAGGTAATGTGGATGGTGTCGCCCTCGCGCAGGAAACCGCCCATGACATGCGCCGTCAGCGCCTTCCAGCGCGGGCGCGGGGCGCCGTGCGAGACATAGGAGAGCCGGATCGGCACGCCCTTGCTGGAGCGCGCGGTGACATAGTTGTAACCGGCGGG
>MPNF01000200.1 GCA_002238885.1 Alphaproteobacteria bacterium bin95
CGCAGGAGGCGGGAGAGCGTTTTCGGGACTGTCCGGAATGCCCGGAAATGGCCGCGCTGCCCGAAGGCAGCTTCATCATGGGCTCACCGGCATGGGAGGGCGCGCACCGCGAGCACGAAACGCCCGCTCGCCGGATACGGATCGACCGCCGCCTGGCGGTCGGCGTTCACGAGGTGACGTCCGGCGAATGGGATGCCTGCGTCGCCGGCGGCGGTTGCGGCGGCTACAGCCCGTCCGCGCCTTGGGGCCGGGACCGGCAGCCTGTCGTCCATGTGTCGTGGTTCGATGCGAAGTCCTATATCGAGTGGCTGTCGCGCCGGACGGGCCGGGACTACCGCCTGCCGACCGAGGCCGAGTGGGAATATGCGGCGCGCGCGGGCACGGCGGGCCCGTATCACACCGGCGGCCGACTTGCGCCGGATCGGGCGAATTACGGCGGCGGGGGAACCGTGCCGGTCGGCTCCTATCCGGCCAATGCCTTCGGCCTCCATGACATGCACGGCAATGTGTGGGAGTGGGTCGAGGACTGCTGGAACCCGAGCCATGCCGGCGCGCCGGCGGACGGCAGCGCGCGGCTCTCCGGCGACTGCAATTGGCGCGTCCTGCGCGGCGGCTCCTGGCTGAACGGCCCCAAATCGCTCCGCTCCGCCACCCGTTTCCGGACGAGCTCGGAAGAACGCGCCTATTACATCAACGGCTTCCGCGTCGCGCTGACACTCCACCCTTGAGGCGCGGCCTCTCCGGGCAGCGATGACGCCCTGGGAAATGTCATGGAGTGTCATGGTCGGGGTGCGCGCGTTTTCCGTCCGCTCTCTTTGCATCATGACCGGCCGTCCCGTTTGCGACTCCCGGCGGGTCGATGTGTATAACGACGACAGCGAGCGAAGCGGGGGGAAGCCGGATGCCGGTGAAGGTGGTGATGCAGAACGAGCTGTCGATGGGGGCGGCGGACCGGGTTCGGGAGATGGCCGAGGTGGTCCTCGATCCGGAGCTGAAGCAGGTCTCCGGCGCGGATATCGTGGTTGCCGGCCGAGGGCCGATCGACGCCGAATTCATGTCCCGCGCGGGAAACCGGCTGAAAATGGTCGCCACTCCCGGCATCGGCGTGGACAAGATCGACGTGGAGGCGGCGAGCGAGCGCGGCATCGTCGTCATCCATAATCCCGATGCCCCGACACAGTCCACGGTTGAGCATACGGTCGCGCTGCTGATGGCCATGGCGGCCCGCGTTATGACCGGGGACCGTTTCCTCAGGGAGGGCCAGCCCCTGGACCGCGAGCGGATGCGGGGCACGGAGCTGCGGGGGCGCAATCTGGGCGTCGTCGGCTACGGACGCATCGGGCGGCGCGTCGCGGCGACTTGCGCGCTCGGGCTCGGGATGAATGTCCGGGTCTGCGACCCTTATGTGGACCGGCATCAGGAGACCCCCGAGGGCGTCACGCTGACGGACGACTTCGACTCGGTGCTGCGGGAAGCGAAGTTCGTGACCCTGCATGTCCCCTTGTCGCCGACTACCCGCCACATGATCGGCGAGCGGGAGCTGCGCTCGATCCCGCAGGGAAGCTATCTGGTGAACGCCTCGCGTGGGCCGGTGGTCGATGAGCAGGCGCTGATCCGGGTGCTGCAGGACGGGCATCTGGCGGGAGCGGCGCTGGATGTGACCGACCCCGAACCGCCGCTGCCCGACAATCCGCTGCTGGGGATGGAGAATGTCATCGTCACCCCGCATATCGCGTCGAACACGGACCTGGGTGTCCACGCCATGATGCACGGGGTTGCCGACCAGATCGCCCAGGTGATCGCCGGAGAGCCGCCCCGCAGCATGGTCGATCCGGGGGTCTGGCCGGGCCGCTTCGCCGGCTGGTCGGCCGCAGATTCCTGATCGGCTGGTCGAAGCGATGAGCGGGACAGGGGCAGCTTATCGGCTGGGCTGCGATGTCGGCGGCACGTTCACGGATTTCGTCCTCTATGACGAGCGATCGGGCGCGATCCATGTGGAGAAATGCCTGACCACCCCGGATGACCCCTCGGTCGGAATTCTGGAGGGCCTCGGGCCCTTCGGCGCCATCGACCCCGAACATGTCGCCCGCACGCGCCGCATCGCGCATGCCACGACACTGGTTGCAAACGCGGTCATCGAGCGAAAGGGCGCCCGCACGGCGCTTCTTGCGACCCGGGGTTTCCGCGATGTGCTGGAGCTTCGCCGCCATGTCCGGGTGACGACCTACGAACTCTGGGCCGATCCCCCGGCGCCGCTGGTGCCGCGGCATCTGAGGATTCCCGTGAGCGAGCGCACCTACAGCGACGGCGCGGTCCTTCGCCCGGTCCCGCCGGAGGAGATCGAGGCCGCCGTCGCGCTGATGCGGGCAGAGGGCGTGGGCTCGGTGGCGATCGCCTTCCTGCACTCCTATGTCAATCCCGAGAACGAACGCGAGGCGGCGCGGCTCCTGCGTGAGCTCGCCCCTGAAATCGCGGTCACGACCTCCGCCGAGGTGCTGCCCCAGATCAAGGAGTACGAGCGCACCAGCACCACGGTGGTGAACGCCTATGTGAAACCGCTCGTCCAGCGCTATCTCGGCAATCTCGACGACGGGCTCGTCGGGGCCGGCTATGCAGCGCCGCTCAGGGTGATGCTGTCCAATGGTGGCCTCGGCTCCGCGGAGACCGCGACCGATTTCCCGCTCAGGCTCATCGAGTCGGGCCCGGTGGCGGGGGCCATTGTCGGGCGTCGGATCGCCGAGGCGCTGGAGCTGCCGGAAGTGCTTTCGTTCGACATGGGGGGAACGACCGCGAAGGCGTGCCTCATCCGCGAGCGCGCGATGCCGATCACCGACGAGCTGGAGGTAGCGCGGTCGCGGCGGTTCACGCGCTCCAGCGGCTTCCCGGTAGCGGTGCCGGCCGTCAACATGATCGAGATCGGCGCCGGCGGCGGCAGCATCGCCACCATCAACGAAATGGGGCTCGTCCAGGTCGGCCCGGAAAGCGCCGGCGCCGACCCCGGACCGATCTGCTACGGCCGCGGCGGCGCCCGGCCGACCGTGACCGATGCCGACCTGCTGCTCGGCTACCTCAACCCGGACAATTTCGCCGGCGGCTCGATGCGCCTCGACGGGGAGGCGGCGCGGGCCGGGATCGAGGAGCAGCTTGCGCGCCCGCGCGGACAATCGGCGCTCGAGGCGGCGTGGACCGTCCACGACGTGGTGAACGAGACGATGGCGGCGGCGGTGCGCATGCACATAACGGAGCGGGGCGGCAACCCCCGGCAGGCGACCCTGGTTGCGTTCGGGGGCGCGGGGCCGCTGCATGCCTGCCACCTCGCGGCGAAGCTACGGGTCGGGCGGGTCATGGTTCCGCTCCGGGCGGGCGTGCTGTCCGCACTCGGGCTGCTGGTCGCGCCGCCGGCCTACGATATCGTGCGCACCCACAAGGCTCCGCTGCGGGACCTCGACGAGGCAGCGACCGGAGCGCTAATCGAGGAGATGGCGGACTCGATCGCGTCGCTGCTGGCCAGGCTCGACTCCGAGGGGGAGCTGCGCTTTCAGCGCGGAGTCGATGTTGGCTATATCGGCCAGAGCTACCAGGTCACGGTGCCGGTGGACGGGGCGGTGGACCGGGACGCGATCTGGCAGAGCTTCGCAACCCTCTACCGAGAAAAATACGGCTACTTCTACGACGACGTGCCGGCGGAGGTCGTGAACCTCCGGGTGCTGGGAGAGCTGGTGGGCGGCGAGATCGGGCTCGAACCGCTGCCCCCGGAACCGGCAAGAGCTGCCGCGGCAGTCGGCGTGCGGCCCGCCTGGTCTGCGCGCGAGCGCAGCATGCGCCCCTTCAGCGTCTTCGATCGGGACCGGCTTCTTCCCGGCGCGGCGTTCGAAGGGCCGGCGATCGTCGAGGAGGCGTCCGCAACCACCATCGTCGATGAGGGCGCGACGGTCGAGGTCGACGCCTGGGGATCGCTGGTCATCGCTGTCGACCTGGAGGATGCGCCATGAGCGCCAACGAGCCGCCCGAAGCGCTGGACATCGTCTGGCCGCGCTTGATTGCCATCGCCGACGAGATGGCGACGACGATGTTTCGGACCGCGTTCTCCCACGATGTGGTCGAAGTGCATGACATGTCCACCGGGCTCTACGATGACAGGGGCTTTCTCATCGGACAGACCTGGCTCGGCGCGACCGGGCATACGGGGGTCATGCCCGTATATGGGCGGAACCTGCTGGAGTATTTCCCGCCCGAGACGGTCCGGCCGGGCGATGTGTTCATCTGCAACGATCCCTGGATCTGCAACGGCCAGACGGCCGATGTCTTCATCACCACCCCCGCCTTCCGCGACGGGCGGCTTATCGGCTTCTCCATCAACAGCGTCCACCATGTCGATATCGGCGGGCGCAAGGGCTCGGGCCTCAGCGAAGAGGTCTATGAAGAGGGCCTCATCATTCCGCCGCTCAAGCTCTATGACGACGGCGAGCCGAACGAGCAGCTGTTCCAGCTTCTCAGGCGCAATGTCCGGTTTGCGGAAAAGATGATCGGCGACCTGCGCGCCCAGGTGGCGGCGGGCTGGGCCGGCAGCCGGGAGCTCGAACGGCTCGCGGCGGAGTTCGGCCTCGACTCGCTGCGCGGGCACGCCGACGAGATCATGCGCCGCACCGAGGCCGGCATGCGGGTGGGGATCGCTGCGCTCCCCGACGGCGAATATCACGAAGAGATGGAGATGGAGATCGACGGCATCGCGGAGCCGCAGACGCTCGCGCTCACGCTGCGGATCGAGGGCAGCGACGTGTATGCCGATTTCACCGGCACCTCGCCCCAGGTGCGCCGTCCCGTCAATTGCCCCATCAACTACACGCGCGCCTATGTGGCGCTGCCGCTCAAGCTGGTGTGCGACCCGATCCTGCCCAACAACCAGGGGACGTATGAGCCGCTGCACCTGTCGGTGCCCGAGGGCACGCTGCTCAATCCGACCTTCCCGGCGGCCTGTTTCTGGCGCCTTTCGGCCGGGATGCTGGTCTCGGAGCTGATGTTCCGGGTGCTGGCGCGGATTGCGCCGGACAGGGTGCCGGCCGATTCCGGCTCGATGCCGACATGGCAGTTCTACGTCAACGGGGTGCGCCCGGACGGCGAGGCGTTCGCGCTGCACCAGCACGCCTTCGGCGGCATGGGCGGGCGGCCGGGCGATGACGGGCTTCCGTCGGTCAGCTTCCCCTACAATGTGCGCGACGTCTCCATCGAGTGGTCGGAGATGGAGACGCCCGTGCTGTACGAGGCGCGCGAACTTATCCCCGACTCGGGCGGCGCGGGCGAGTTCAGGGGCGGTCTCGGCCAGGAGCTGGTGCTGAAGGCGTATGCCGGGCAGGTGAAGGAGCGCGAGCCACTGGTGCTGTCGGGATCGGCCGGGCGCATGCGCTTTCCGCCCCGAGGGCTGCTCGGCGGCGCGAACGGCTCTTTCGGGGCGATCGAGGTGAACGGGGAAGCGATTGCGCCGTCGAGCTCGCCGACCGTAGCCTTCCGGGAGGGCGACACCGTGCGTTTTCGGCTGCCGGGCGGCGGCGGACATGGCGACCCCGCAAGGCGCCCGCACGAGCGCATCGAAGCGGACCTGCGGGCCGGCTATGTGACGCCGGAGGGCGCGCGCCGGGACTACGGCTACGAATAGGGCCCGGAGCGGCGGGCGGCATTCGGGCGTTTGAAAAGATTGGTCGGAGTGGCAAGATTCGAACTTGCGGCCCCTGCCTCCCGAAGACAGTGCTCTACCAGGCTGAGCTACACTCCGGCCGTCTGTCGGAGTGTATAGCTGCGGTCCCGGGCGACTTCAACGGGGTGCGGCGGCAGGAAGCGCCGGAAACGCGGCGGAGAGGGACGGCATGAGCGCAGGCTGGCAGTTCTGGATCGACCGGGGCGGAACCTTCACGGACATCGTGGCGCGCGCGCCGGATGGCGGCTTCGTCACCCGCAAGCTGCTGTCCGAAGCCCCGGAGCATTATGACGACGCGGCCCTCCAGGGCATTCGCGACATTCTGGGCGCCGAGGCGGGCGCGCCGATCCCGGCAGACCGCGTCGA
>MPNF01000201.1 GCA_002238885.1 Alphaproteobacteria bacterium bin95
AGGCGCTCGGCGTGGGCCGCCATTTCCTTCGGCGCCAACGGCAGGTGGGACTCAAGGTCCGGGTTCTGCCGGGCCTCGTTCCATGCGCCAAGGGCCTGGTCGCGATCGCGGAGCCAGGTGTTGAACCCGGGCGCTGTCTCGATCGCCCGCCCCGGGTTCTCGGCCGCCCATTCCTTCAGGCCGTCCAACCGGTCGCAGGCATCGTCCAGGCGGCCCGCGATATGCTGCAGCGTGTTCCGGCATTCGGCATGGCGGTCGAGCGTCTCCCGCAACCCCTCCAGGCGCGCCGCGAACTGCTCGGGCTGGTGGCCCGCGCCAAGGGTGTTGTTCACGAGCTGGCGGAAGTCTTCGAAGCCTTTCTGGTAGGGAAGTTGCTCGGCCTGCTGTCCGGCGGCGGCGATCAGACCGGTGTACTGGGTCGTGATTGCCTGCCGGGTCTCCTGGACGGTGGCGGGGTCGGGCGAGGCGGCCTTGAAGGATTGGTCCTGCGCCGGATCCACCTTCATCACGCCGACATTGAGGCGTTCGGCCTTGTCGATCATGTCGACGACGAGCTTGCCGGCGGCGGGCCCGAAGGCGATGACGCCCTTCGGCTGGAGCTCGCGGAACATCTCGCTGTTGCGCTCATAGGGAGCGGCCTGCTTTCCGTGCGTCGAGAAGTCCGGCAGGCAGGGGATCTGGGGCACGTTGTTGGCGTCGGCCCAGGCCGCGGCCAGCCTGTCGTAGCCGTTCTCGTTGCCCCAGTGGGCGAGCTTCATGTCCGGATATTTCTCGTGCACGGCATCGAGCGACCGCGCGACCGCGGCATAGTGCAGGTCCTGCACCTCCGGCGCGAGCTTGTCGCCGGCGACGGCGACCACGGCGCCTTCGCGGTAGTGGGCCTCGTGCAGGCGGCGGTCGACATGGTTGAGGAAGGACTGCGATTCCAGCAGGGCGGCGTTGGTGACGTCCTGGGTGCGGCCGAAGGACTGCTCTTGCCAGGGTTTGAGCGCCTCGTCCCTGTAGATTGCTTTCGCCTGCTCGAAGAGCGTCGAGAATGTCTCCTTCCGGACCTCTATCTCGCCTGCGGCGGCGTCGCGCTGTGCGGGAGGGATGTCCGGATCGTTGCGGACCTGCTGAAGCTCGGTCTCGACGCGCTTCAGCTGCGTGGCGATTACGTTGGCGACGCCCCAGAGCATGTTCTCGCGCTCGTCGGCGACCTGGTAGCCGTCCGGCGTCACGCGGTGAATGAGCATCTGCACGGCAAGGGTGAAAGCGGAGCCTGCGGTCTTGTTGTCCTGGAACGCGCCGGCGGCCGTTGCAGCGTCAAGCGTGCGGTCATGGCCCCTGTTCGGATCCTCGTTGGGCTCGCGTGCGCCGGCGAGTGCGCCGGGCTCGAGGCGGTAGCCTGCAAGCAGCGGCTTCGAGGAGTCGGCGAGCTGTGCGGCGTTCTCAATCCGGGTCGCCGGGATGCCGGCGTCGCCGATCTTGCGCACCAGGTCGGCGGGGATCCCGCGCCCGGCGCCCGGGAAGACAACCAGGCCGTCCGGCTTCTCGGCCGCGATACGGTCGTTTCTCTCCTTCAGGGCGGCGTCGCCCTCGTGGTTCTTGTAGTCCGGAGCGACGGCCTTCATGGGCACATCGTTCGCGGCAGCCCATTCCCTGGCGATCGCGTCGGCGCCGCGGCTGTTGGCGCCGTGAACGACTACCAGGTCGGGGTGCTGCTTGTAGAGGCGGTCAAGCGTGGCCCATACGAGTGCGCGCCCGGGTTTGAGGCCGGAGACGATCGCGACGCGGGTGCCTTCGGTGCGCGCCAGATAGTTCCGGGCGCGGGTGTAGTCCTTCATCGCCAGGCGGGGCGATGGGTGCTGTTCGGTCCGGCTGGTCGTCGAGGCGCGGGGCTCGCGAACGCGCCAGACCTGCCCCGTGTGGTCCTGATAGCCTTCCGCGGCGGTGTTGCGCATCCTCTCAAAGGCCTCAGCCCGGCCCTGCAGGTCCCAGCCGCGTTCCGTTGTGCGCTGGAGCTGGAGCGATGTTATCTCGCTGCCGTCCTGCGCCTTCTGCAGGTCGCGTATCTCTGGGCCGAGTTTGGACGCGGCGCGGAAGAGCCGTTCGGCCTGAGCGTTAAGTACGTGGACGATGCCCCACATAAGTTGGGCGCGGTCGGGCTCGAGCGGGGAGCCATCGGGCGCGATCCGGGTGGCGATGAGGTCCATGACCTGGTCGATGGCGTCGTGCGCGTCGTCCGGATCGTAGACTTCGCGGGTGTCGGGGTCGTCGGGACCGGGCGTGGCGCCGTAGAGGCGGGCCTGTTCCATGATGTGGGCCGTGCTGGCCCCGGCTTCACGGACTTCGCCGGCGTCGAGGTCGGGATTGTCCGGGTCTTCGAACGAGGACATTTCGTCGGTGCCGTAGCGGCCGGAGAGTTCGAAGGCAGGGCCGGTCTCGATGTGAATGCCGTCGGGATCGGCGTCGGATGTATCGAAGGGGCCGGCCATGATGTGTGCTCCGGATGACGTTTCCTCTGGAGAGGCATCGGAGTCGATGGAAATTTCAGTGTCAAGAATCCTGACCGATTTGCGGGTATTGGCGCGTATCGTTGACGAGCGCGAGCGGCGGGGAGTCTAATGACAGCGGTTCAGCCGGAGGGAGCTTGCGATGGAGTTGGAAACGCTGAATGGCAAGGCGGTGGGGGGCGGGGAACCGCTGTCTCCGGAGGAAATGGTTAATGTCCTGGTCGAGGGAATCGCGCCGAAGGGCTCGCCGCTCGCGGGGGATCGCGGTCCCGTTCTGAACGATATGGCGAAGATGTTCGACGAACAGGCGCTAGCCGCTGCGGGTGAGCGGGAAGGCGTCGAAGGGCCGGAGGCCTCGGAGAGGCTGGAGGCGAGGATTGCCGAGCTCGAGGCGATGAGGGCCAGGGCTGCGGCGATGTACGAGGAAGAGACCGGGGAGGAGTGGGCGGCCGGGTGAAACCTGTGTCTCGGCGGACCCTGTGAACGCAGCCGGGTCGACGGTATGAGCGGTGTTGTCCTGCAGGCGGGACCTGTGCGTGGAAGAACGTCCAGGGTGGCTACAGGATGTTGATGTGCCCCACTATGGCGGTCAGGCAGCCGGGAGCGATTTTCGGACATTGACGGCGCCGGCGATGGTTCGCCTGGCGCTTGCGGCGAGTTTCCGCAGGCGTTTGGCGTGGGCGCCCGTGGGGTCTTCAGCGAGCGAAGCCTGCGCGAACTGAAGGACCTTCGATGCGTTCTGTATCTGGAGCGCCTCGGTACTCATGTTTTCCAGATAGCGGCCGAGGATGGCGTCGGCTTCCGATGCAAGGGCGGCCGCCGTTTCGGTCTGGCCATGGCGGAGAAGCTCGCGGGCTCTGAGCCGAAGGAGGGAGGCGCGCTTGGGCGGGGCCTCGGTTTCGAATTGGGCGAGAAGGCGCAGTCGTTCGGCCCGGCGGCGTTCGCCGGCGGCGCTGGTTTCCTGGCCGGTGTTGCTCCATTGGGTTGCGCGGTCGAGCGACAGCCTGGCTTCGTGGAGCGCGACCTCCGACAGCGGCCTGCCATTCGCGCGCTTCAGAAGGCGTGCGCGTATGCGCCAGAACTGGCGGTCGTAGGCGGGAGGCAGGGATTGCAGTTCGGTCATCGGGATGGCTCGGGTCAGGTGGACTGAAGATCGGCGCTGCTACGCCGCGGAGTAGCGACGAACGGGAGGATGGTTGCGCCGGCGGGGATCGGAGGAGGCGGGAAAAGTTCGCTCGCGGACCCCGCTGCACTGTCGTCGCCGGGTAACGTAAGCGGATGCCGGGACCAGGCGCGCACTTCTGCGCGACCGTCCTGGATTATGTGTGTCTGCACTGCGTGGCAATGCGGGCACTGGAAGACCTGTATCCTGGGGGAAGGCCGGACGGTGAACCGAGTCGGGGCGGGCTCGCAAAAGCCCTCGAAAACGAGGTTGGGCGAGGGGTGTTTGCAGCGGCTCAAGGCTTCCCTCCTTCCGGCGGAAATTAACGAAGAAAGTATAGTCGATTGAGGGTGAGAAAGCGAGAATGTCTGCCAGAAAACGGCACATTCCAGGGCACGAATACAATTGAAAGACAAAAGTGCACAGGGATCCCCTGGAGCACGTTTATGGACAGTGTAGATGTGTACCAGTATGCACCGCTACGGTTCATCGAAAATAGGAGCTGGTCATGCTGGCGAGCAAGAAACAGGTGGCGGAACGCGTGGCGCGGAAGCTGGCGGTGTCGCAGGAGTCGGCGATGGGTTTCGTCTCGGTTGTTGTCGATGCGCAGCGTGAGACGCTGGTGGAGCATGGCGGCGTACTTATGCGGGGCCTCGGGACGTTTCGGGTGGTCGAACATGCGGAGAGCCGGGCGAGGAACCCGAGAACGCAGGAAATGGTCGTGGTGCCGGCGGGGAAGAGGGTGAAGTTTCGGGCCGGGAAGGCGCTCAGGGAGGCATTGTCGGATTGAGGCAGGCGGGCGGCTGTCTCGTTAGGCGTTGACGTCCATTTGTGTGGCGAAGCGTACAAGGGAAACTATGTTGGGCTGTATGCGCAGCCGTGCTCTTCCGGGGGTCGGGCCGGCGGACATGTCGATATGGGCCAAAAGCCCGGCGAGCTTTACGGTGGCGGGAAGCCGGAGTTCCGCGCGGCCGGTTTCAATTTCGTGTTGCAGCTGGCGCGTATATTGGAGGAGGATCGGGCGGATCGTGTCGGTGTCGGCCGGCTTAGGCGGCGGCGCAAGAAGCTGGTCGAGCCTGGTTTCGAGTTCTGCGATTTCGTTCTCGAGCCTGACGAGCACGTTTCTCATTTCGCGGGTGTCGGTCCCGCCCGAGATGGCGGCCACGAGGCGCTGGACCTTCGGGCGCCGCTCGGCGAGCGCGGCATCGATGCGCAGGCGGGCATGGGCGGCTTGGTCGCGAGCCTGCTGGACGATCGGGGCCCAGTCCCTCCGGCGCCGGATCCATCCGGTGAGCTGCTGAGCGGAGAGGAGGTCGATATCGCGCAGGACGAAGGTGCTGGCGCGGCAGTGCCCTCTGGCCCGGCTGTCCTGACAGGCCCATCGGTCGGGCGCGATCGTGCGGACCGGCCCCTTGCATCGGGAGCAGCGCAGGAGAGGGGTAAGCGGATAGTGACCTTCGTGCAGCAGTCCTTGCTTGTGGAAATGCTTGCGCGGTCGGGAGGTCGCCAGCATGTGTTCCTGGGCCGCGTCCCAGGTGTCGTCGTCGACGAGGCGCAACTCGGGGACTGGGGTGATATCCCATTTGTCCTGGGGGCGGGGCCGGAACTTGTACCTGCCGGTAACGGGATTCAGCACCCTCTCGGTTGCCCCGTACACCAGGAGGCCCTTGTAGATCCAGTTCGTGAGAATCGTGCTGCGCGCGTTGAAGCCTATGAGGACGTTGTACGTCCACCGGCGGGCGCGGCGCGGAGGCGGGATGCCTTCTTCATTGAGGTAGTGGGCGAGCGCGCGGCCTGACATGCCGCTCGTATAGAGTTCGAATATTTTCTGGACGATCGGGCCGGTTTCGGGATCGATTTCCCTTATTCCGCGAATGATTTGTCCGTTCTCGATCACGTTCGCAAGGCGGTAACCGTAGGCGGGGGTCCCGATCTGGCGACCGGCCTCGATTACGCCGCGTTGTCCGCGTCTTGTCTTGGCGGCAAGATCCTTCATCCATATCGCGTTCATGGTTGCCTTGAGAGCTATATGTACATCATCGACACGACCGCCCTCCTGGATGGTGAGGACGGGGATGCCGTAATATTCGAGCTCGTCGTAGATCTGGCTGAGGTGGGTACGGTTGCGGCTGATGCGGTCGAGGGATTCGACGCAAACTGCAGTGTGGCGGCCACGGCGGCAGTCGGTGAGAAGGGCCTGGAGGCCCGAGCGGGAAGTGGCGATTTTGCCTGTGTGCTTGGCATCGGTGTATTCGGCTTGGACCTGGCCGCCGAGGTTTGCGATGAGACGGTGGCAGTCGCGGAGCTGGTCGGGAATCGATTTCGGACTTTGCATCGGCGAGGAATAACGGGCGTACAGGGCTACGCGCGACAAATCCGGCCCGATGTCGATCATAGATC
>MPNF01000202.1 GCA_002238885.1 Alphaproteobacteria bacterium bin95
GGGAGCGGGAAACCCTCTCTGCGCTGCTGGAACGCGTCGCGGAGGATGCGGGCGAAGCGCCGGCGCTGCTCTATGGCGGCGAAACCTGGAGCTATGCCGACCTGCTCGCCCGGTCGCGCCGGGCAGCGTCCGCATTGGCCGGACTCGGCATCGGGCGCGGCGACAAGGTCGCGCTCTGGCTGCCGAATGTGCCGGCCTGGCTTGCGCTCTATCTTGCGCTGGGGCGTCTGGGCGCGGTGGCGGTTGCGGTTGCGGTCAATACTCGCTTCCGGGCGCTGGAGGTTGCGGACATCCTGTCGCGTTCCGGCGCGAAGGCGCTCGCCATGTGGCCGGGCTTCAAGGACATCGACTTCGCCGGCCTGCTCGCGGAGATCGGGGAGGAGCCGCTCGCCGGGCTTGAGCGGGGGCTGGTTTATGAGGAGGGCGAGGCGCCGGTTCCCGAACGGGTGGCCGGCAGGCCGGCAACCGCGGTGAGAGCGCTGTTCGAGGCGCCGCCGCTGGCCGAGGACCGCGCCACGCCCGCCGACCCCTGCAACATCTTCACCACCTCCGGCACCACCTCGAAACCCAAATTCGTCCTGCACGGACAGGGGCCTGTGACACGCCATGCCCGCGACTGCGTTTCCGCCTTCGGCTGGGATCGGCCGGGCGCGGTCAGCTACCAGGCGACGCCGGTCTGCGGGGTGTTCGGCTTCTCGACCATGATGGCGACGCTCGCGGCCGGCGCCCCGAATGTATTGTCGCCGCTGTTCACGCCGGGCGAGGCCGCAGACGCGGTGCGCCGCCACAGGGTCACCCACTTCATGGGCACGGACGATATGTATGCCGGGATGCTGGCCTTGCGGGAGGATCTCGAACCTTTCCCGAGCCTGCGCCTCTGCGGCTATGCGCTCTTCAACCCGACCCTGGAGGATTTCGAGACGAAGACGCTGGCGCGCGGCGTGCCGCTGATCGGGCTCTACGGCATGAGCGAGGTGGGCGCACTGATGGCTGTCCAGAAGATCGATGCGCCGCTGGAGGACCGACTGGCCGGCGGCGGCTATCCCGTGGCGCCCGAGGCCGTCGTGCGGGTGCGCAATGTCGAGACGGGAGAGCTTTGCCCGCCGGGGGTGTCGGGCGAGGTCGAGATGCGCTGCCCGAGCCTGTTCCTGCGCTACGAGGGCAACCCGGAAGCCACGGCTGCGGCGATGACCGAAGACGGCTTCCTGCGCACCGGGGACGCCGGCCGCATGCGCGCCGACGGCAGCTTCGTCTATGAGGCGCGCATGGGCGACACGCTGCGCCTCGCCGGCTTCCTGACAGCCCCGAGCGAAATCGAGGCGCATGTCGAAACGCATCCCTCGGTTGCCGGCTGCCAGGTCGTCGGCATCGCCACGCCGCGCGGTCCGCGCGCCTTCGCCTTCGTGCGCCCGGCGGATGACTCCTACGACGAAACGGCGCTTCTCTCCTGGTGCCGCGAGACCATGGCCAATTACAAGGTCCCGGTCCGCGCCGCCGCCATCGACGCCTTCCCCGTCACCCACAGCGCCAACGGCACCAAAATCCAGAAAGCCGAACTCCGCCGCATGGCCGAAGCCATGGAAGCGGATGCGGCTTCGTTTCAAAGTGCTTCGGCGTTATGAGCACCGGCCGGTTGTCGGTCTCAGGCGACTGGCTGAAGCAACAGCACGCCCGCGTCTCGCCCAAGTCCCACCTCGGTGAGAAGCTCGCCTATATCGCCCGCCACTGGGACGGTCTCCAGCTCTTCCTCGCCGACGGCCGCGTCGAGATGGACAGCAACAGTGTCGAGAATCTCGTCCGCCTGATTGCCCTGTCGAGGCAAAACGCGTTGTTCGCAGGCCACGACGAAGGCGCCGCCGCATGGGGACGTATCGCCTCGCTCATCGAGACGGCGAAACTGAACGGTGTCGAGCCCTATGCCTGGCTCAAGGCTACCCTCGAAGCCATCGCCACCGGCCATCCAAACAGCCGCATCAGCGAACTCCTGCCCTGGAGTGTTCCGACCTCGTCAAGCTGAAATCCGGGTGCTCCGCTCACGCCGCTGGCGGTCTTGCAAGTCAATTTCCGGATTTTCTTGTAATATGAGTGCCGTTAATTATTGGAATTCAACCTACAAAATTAATGCGCCATACCGACTGAAATCCGATGAATGAACTACAGTAATACGTGACTTCTACTACCAAAAACAAACAGCGTTGCTGCAGGTCCCCGATGCCGACATGTTGGATTCAGCTAAAGTCCATGGGGCATTTAAGGGGCCTGTTCCGCCTTGGTAGAGCGGTTAAAGTATGTCATTGTACCGGTGGTCCGTTCGGCGTTCTGGAGGATTGGAGGGTGACGAAATCGGTGTTCCTTTGCTGCTTGGCGGCTCTGGTTCTGCTTGCCGGCTGCGGCCCGGCGGGAACCGGCGCGGGCAAGGCAATCTCGGGGGCGACGACGAGAGCGGGCATAGACAAGGCCGTCGCGATCATGCCGGTCATCGACGCCCGAGCGCGCAAGGCCGCGCTGGCCGCGTTGCCGGAAGATGAGCGGCGCCGGCATTGCCAAGAGTTCAGCGTATATTCCGCCACTCTCAGCGAAGAGGCGAGAATCACCGGTCCGGTGCGACGCCAGCGTTCGAATGTCCAAGGGGCCGGAAATACGATACTCGAGACTGTGGAAGGCTGGTATGCTGGTCATCCTCGGGCATCCGAATACATTCGCCAAACGCTCGAGGAAGGTGCCAGAATCGGGGCGTTCACGAAAATCAAGCCATATTCCCCGGCTGAATATCCGGGCTACAACCCGATGAACGAGCCGATATTCCAGATTGGAAACTTCCTGCTCGCCCTCGCGCATGGTTATGCGGTGCTGAAGGCGGACTATCCCGAAGATGCCGAACTGCTTGCGGCCGTCAGGAAGTGGGGCGACCGCCTGTTCGAGCTCAGCAGCAATGCGAGCGACACGTTCGGAGGACGCACCAAGGGCGTCGACCGCCGTTTCCTGATCGCGCAAGGATGGGCACACTGGGGCAATATCACAGGTAACCACGAGGCGTTGGCCGCAGCCTATCGCTATTTTGCTCGCGGCATGAGCGTTGTCGGGCGTGGTGGCAAGGACAGAGTCTGGCGTTATGTTTTCCCCAGCCGGCTCCTGTACTATGCGAACATGACTTATGGCGCGGCCGCAACGACGGCCTACGCCCTCTCCCGCTCCGGCGCAGGAGATGTCTATGAGGTCTCGCCCGGCGGCGGGACGCTTGTCGAGGGTATGGCATGGCTCACGAAATCGATGTTCGAAGCGCGTCCCGCAGACCTGATGCGGCGGCGTGACAAGGGCAGCCGCAGTCTCGGTTGGATGGAGATATTCGTGCGCGAGTTTCCGGACAATCCGGCGGCCAAGGACATGGATACCTGGCTCAGTGCTGTTCCGACGCCTCATTATGTAAACATGAGCGGCGGCCCCACGACCTGCCTTTATCGACAGATTCAGCCGCAGTCCTGACAAGCCGCCGTCAAGCCGAAAGCCGCATGCCTCGTCGGCACCGCTTACAGAAAGCCCGCTTCACGGCGGGCTTTTTATTTCTCGATTTGAGCGATTCGGGGCCCGTGTCATGTAAGTCGTGTCGGCTCAAAATGGTCAGGAACAAAGCTCATTCAGAGGTCTAGAAGCCTTGTTCTTGCATGTATGGGGGCTATTCCTAGCCGACTTGGTGTCCTTAGCATTACAAATGCTGGACAAAAAAAGGCTACAGAACGCTTCAAAGAATCCGAAGCCACGGACCTATTGCCCCCACACATACCACGAGGTCTGATACAGCCGACTAATTGCTTGGTATCCATTATATTGTTGACCGCACAACCGAACTCTTTGTCGAGCGTCTTGGTACCGCAGGCTGTGTAAACAGGGGTATTCACCATTCGAGGAGATTTTGAGGAAATGAAGCAGTGATAAGCTCCTGGATACGCAACAACCTCGACACTCGCTACAGCCTTCCTCAATTCTTCAGCTCGGTCTTCGCATCGAGTTGCATCATTATAATCCCGCTCACCGATAAAAATAGGTATGGGTGTTCCTATGGATTTGTAATCACTATTATGGCGTTACAAGGAGGATATATGGGAACATGTGCCGCGTAACGAAAGCCATCTGGTTGCACTTGATCCATGTAATTCTTCCATTGAAGCCGCATGGAAATTTCGGCACCAAAACTGGCTCCGCTAATCCCAATCCTATCGGCATTGATTTTAGGATGGGAAGCCAAGGCCACTAGCATACGAACTCCATCGATATATCGACTGGAGATATTCAGATATCGGGCAGTATTTCGGCGCGGTAGCCCCCGTCCTGTATAGGAATCAGAGAAGAAAATTCCTACCTCTTTATTCAGCAACGCATTGCGAGGATTACTTCTCCAACGGGCGTTGCTGTCACTGCCCTGCGTAGTTGGATGAACCCGTACCACTACTGGAAAGGGACCATTGCCTTCCGGAAGATGCGGCTTACCGAAAAGATTGAGTGGGAAGGATGACAGCTGCCGCTGCCGAGACCGAAATCGCCCTGCACATTTGTAGATGTGAAGGACACGATTTCTGATTTCCCTGTTTGACAAGCCGATAGCGCCAAGGCTATGCACAAAGGCATAATGAGCCTAAACATGATCACCTCCACAAGTTAGGCTCATAAACCTCGGTAGTGCGCTAACGGAACACTCGCGGCCAATTCCACTCGTCATGCAGCTCTTGTGCTTTCGCGCAATCTTGCCTGCGCCAGGTCCCACGACGCCTGCCTCCGCATCCAGAAACGCGCATTGCTCCAGCCGATCCGCTCCAGCGACAGCGCCATCGACGGCGAAATGCCCGAATGACCGTTGAGCAGGCGCGAAAGGGTATGTCGCGCCACACCCAGCCGTCCGGCGGCATAGGTCACCGTCCATCCCATTTCCTCGATGCTATCGCGTATCGTCTCTCCCGGATGGGACCGGTTCAGCATTGCGTCGGTCATTGGCTTCTCTCCCTAATGGTAGTCTGCCAGGTCGATATCCTCCGGTTGGCGCGCGTCGGCGAGATCCGACAGGATACGCCAAAGCCTCCAAACAAGAAGCTTGGCTTGAGCGCCGTCCACCCGGCGAAAATTGGAGTCCGGCGCGGATTCCGTGCAGACTGCCCGGATCGACAACGGAGACGAGCTAGTGACAGGCTGGCGCGACGCGCTTCCTTCCGACGGCCTGCTTGCGGTGGTCAAGCGGGACTGTCCGACCTGCGTCCTCGTGGCGCCGGTACTGGCGGAATTGGCGGCATCGGGAGCCGTGGCAGTCACGCAGGACGATCCTGCCTTTCCGGAGGGCGCGGCCCCCCGGCATGACGGCGATCTCGAACTCTCCTACCGGCTAGACATCGAGACGGTGCCGACGCTGATCCGGTTCAGCGGCGGCAGGGAAGCCGAGCGGGCGATCGGCTGGAACAAGGTTGAATGGCGCGCATTGACAGGCCGTGCCGACCTTGGCGAGGACCTGCCGGAGAACCAGCCCGGATGCGGATCGCTTTCGGTCGAGTTCGGGATGCCGGAGAGGCTGGCGGTGCGGTTCGGCGACATCCCGCTTGCCGCGCGGCGGATCGTCGTGGAGGACCATGACGACCCGATGGAGGCGGCCTTCGACCGGGGCTGGACCGACGGCCTGCCGATCGTGCCGCCGACCGACCTGCGCGTTGCCCGGATGCTGGCCGGCACCACGCGGGCGGCCGACGAGGTCATCGGGGAAATCCCGCCCAATCTCGCGCCCTGCACCGTGGAGAAGGCGGCCATCAACGCCGTCATGGCCGGCTGCCGGCCCGAATATTTCCCGACCGTCCTGGCAGCGGTCGAAGCCGCGCTGATACCCGGCTTCTCCATGCACGGCCTGCTCTGCACGACCCATTTCGCTGGCCCGGTGATCGTCGTGAACGGGCCGGTTACGCGCCGCATCGGCATGAACTGGGGCCTGAACGCGCTCGGCCAGGGCAACCGCGCAAACGCGACCATCGGCCGGGCCTTCCAGCTCATCGTCCGCAATGTCGGCGGCGGCCGGCC
Organism: Alphaproteobacteria bacterium bin95; assembly: GCA_002238885.1. Classification (GTDB taxonomy): domain Bacteria; phylum Pseudomonadota; class Alphaproteobacteria; order Bin95; family Bin95; genus Bin95. Next base: position 6,049 of record MPNF01000202.1, read on the forward strand.
C
>MPNF01000203.1 GCA_002238885.1 Alphaproteobacteria bacterium bin95
ACCATGGCGCTCCATGACGTCGTCCATTATCATCCGAGACTCCACAGGGCCAGCACCCGGAACACGACGCCCGGAGGGGAAACCCGATGCGCACCCACGACACGAAGCCCGGGCGCTACGGAGAAACGGCGTGTTTGCATCACGGTCCCACGGTCAGCGCCCACGGGCGCCGCGATGGACACCATGCCGGGCGCCACGGTCCCACGATCAGCACCCGAAGACACCTCACCCGGTGCTCCTGGTCCCACGTCCGGTGCTCCTGTCCAGCCCTACAAAATCCCCAATTTGCAAATGCAATGCCCTCAGCATCCGGTTCTCCTACAGCATAATCCTGACACAAGAGGCTTGCATTGACCCCCGCAATCCCCTAGTATTCCTTACCCTACGAGGAAAGCAGCGCTTCAATCAAGAGGCCTTCCTACAGCCATGAAAATTGGTGAGTTAGGCACACCGCGCAACGACCTGCGTTACGGCCTCGTTTACCGTTTCCGGGTTTCGGACAGGCCGGATGCGGACATCCTCGGGCTCTCCGTGCTGCAGCTGCACAACGCCGAGCGGCAGCACCGCGTACTCGTCTCCGGGATCGACTATTCCGGGAGATGGGGGAGCGGGTCGCTCCGTCATTTCATGCCGACCACGGGCTGGCGTTCGAACCGCCGGGGCCCGGAGGAGCGGGCGCTTGGCGGCACGGAGTTCTCGACGCGCCTGGACCTCACATCGACCCTGGACATGAATGCGACCGGCTATCGCCGGGAGTCCGGGAACGGTTCCGGGCGCCGGAACGAAGGTGTGCGCATGGGGTTCGCCTGGCGCCCGCATCCCTGGCTGCAGCTGGGCGCCGGCTACGACCGTTACAGCGGGAGCGACGGGGCGGTGGCGTTCCGCGTCGGGTTCAGGATGCCGCTCGGGAGCCCGTCGAAACCGCCTCGGTGGGAAGGGCTGGGCGTGGCGGCCGGCGGCGCCGCGCCGGGCGATTCTGTGGGTTTGCGGGCCGGGCGGGGGGGGGGCCGGGGGGGGGGGGGGGGGCGGGCGCGCCCGCACGGGGCGATTCTGAGCTTTGGCGGCCGGTCGAGGGGGACAGCCGGATCCTGACCGCCACACGCGAGAGTGTCTCCGACCTCGTCAACGAGGCGGAGGTCCGGTTCCTGCAGGACACCGTCGAGAGCGGCGACTCGATCCTGCTCGAAGTCGTGCTTCCGTCCGCTGCGCCGGAGGACATCCGGGTCGAGGTCCGTCTCGTGCCCGGCAGCGGGGCCAATCCCGCCGTGCCCGGCGAGGATTTTGTCGATGAGCCCGTGGCGCTCACGATCCCCGCGGGCGCCACCGGCGGCACGGTTTCCATCCAACTCCTGCGGAACGGCGACCAGCAGGAAAACCGGAGCCTGGGCGCTACGGTTGCACTGGTCTCGTGACCGTGCCTCGGCCGGCCGAAGCGGCGGCGCCGGAAACAGGGCGGACGCATTCGCGCAAATGGGATAAGGCCATGTCCTGCAGCAGGTTCGTGCCGACCGCTTACCTGATTGTGGCAGTCGCAGCGGCGTCAGCAGTCGGGCTGTCCTCCTGTGGCGGCGGAGGCGCGTCCCGAACCGGCATAGTAGCGCCCTCGTCCGGGAGCCGCGCGGCCCAAACGGTGATCACGCCGCCGGGAAACCGCGCGCCGCAGTCGGTGGGTACCATTCCCGCCCAGAGTCTGACTACGGCCGAGAACGCCGCCGCGATCAATCTAGCGCCATACTTTCAAGTATCCTGACAACGAACGGCTGACTTATATGGCGGTATCGAATCGGTCGGACACGATTACGGCGCACATATCGGGTAGTACGATGATCCTAAATCCGGTCACGCCCGGTGTGGCGACGATCACGGTGACTGTCAGCGACGGCAATGCCAATGCCATGCAAACTGTCGCCGCCACGGTGGCGGAACCGGAGAACGCACAAACGGAAGAACAAGGAACCGACACGGGGCAAACGACGACGACGGAACCGGAGAACGCGCTAACCGGAATTGGAGTGTTGGCGCAAGACTCGCAGGGGCGAGAGACCCATATGCGCGTCAGGATGGAACCGGCGGGCGCTAAGTGGGCCCGCGTAAACTTCGAAATCGAGCCCTACGAAGCAGGTAATATGTGCTGCTATCAGTCATTCGCGGACGATGTCTATATCAAATTCACTTGCGCGGGCGGCTACAGTGGCGGCGCGACCGTCAAAATTATCGTCGACGATCACTACGGCCACAGGTTCGAGAAGCCCATTTCGTTCACTTGCCGATAAGATTGGGTGCGGATTGCCCAAGGGCACCGCATCGGCGGAAGAACGGGGACCGGGCAAGTGCGGTCGGTGCAAGAGGGCAGGATTGGGATGCTGCGCCTATTCGTCGATGCCGCGCTCCGTGAAAGAGCATCCATTCCGCTGGATGGCGACCAAGCCGCTTGGCTCGGCCGCGTTATGCGCCGGCGCGTGGGCGAGCGGCTCGCGGTCTTCAACGGAACGGACGGGGAGTGGGAGGCGGAGATAGCGGCGCTGGAACGCGGCTCAGGGCAGGCGGCGGTGTTGCAGCGCCTGCGCCCCCAAACGGCGTCTCCGGATATCTGGCTTGCTTTCGCGCCGGCCAAGCGCAGCACGGGAGACCTGGTCGTGCGCCAGGCGACGGAGCTCGGCGTATCGCGCATCCTGCCCGTCATCGCCGAGCGCAGCGTGGTGGACCGGCTCAATCCCGTGCGGCTGCGGCGCATCGCCATCGAGGCGGCCGAGCAGTGCGAACGGCTGGATGTGCCTGAGATCGCGCCGCTCGCACCCTTGAAGGATCTGCTGGCAGGCTGGCCCGCAACCCGGCCGCTCGCCGTCTGCCATCCGGGAGGCGGCGCGATGCAGGTGGGGCCCGCGCCGGGCGGGCTTTTGCTTGGACCGGAAGGCGGCTTTGCAGCGGGGGAACTTGACGCTCTCGCCGAAACCGGTTTCGTTCGCCTGGTCAGCCTCGGGCCGCGAATCCTGCGGGCGGAGACAGCGGTGGTGGCCGCGCTCTCCATACGGCAGGCGATTTGGGGGAACGGGGCGTGAAACGAAGGAACGGCCGATGACGGCAGCCGTGGCAGAATTGGCGGCCCCAATAGGGGACCGCCGCGAACTCGTGGAATGGTTCGAGCAGGGCTGCAAGCCGCCGGAAGACTGGCGCTGCGGCACCGAGCACGAGAAGTTCGTCTTCAGGCGGTCCGACCTCACGCGCCCCGGCTACGACGACCCTGACGGGATCGGCGAGCTGCTGCATCGGCTGGAGGCGTTCGGCTGGAAACCCAAGCGCGAGGCCGGGAAGACCATTGCGCTCGTCATGGACGGGGCGAGCATCACGCTGGAGCCCGGCGGGCAGTTCGAGCTGTCCGGCGCGCCGCTGGAGACCGTGCATCAGACCTGCGACGAGGTGCACGATCATCTGGACCAGTGCCGGCAGGTCGGGGACGCAATGGGCTTGGGATTCGTCGGTCTCGGGTTCGACCCGAAATGGCGCCGGGAGGACATTCCCTGGATGCCCAAGGGCCGCTACGCCGTCATGCGCCGCTACATGCCCACGGTCGGCTCGCTCGGCCTCGACATGATGCTCCGGACCTGCACAGTGCAGGTCAACCTCGACTATGCCGACGAGGCCGACATGGTGGACAAGTTCCGCCTGTCGCTCGCCCTGCAGCCGCTGACGACGGTGCTGTTCGCCGACTCGCCCTTCAAGGAAGGCGCACTGACCGACCATCTCAGCCTGCGCTCGCATGTGTGGACGGACACCGACCCGGACCGCTGCGGCATGCTGGGCTTCGTCTTCGAGGACGGTTTCGGGTTCGACCGCTACACCGAATACTGCCTCGATGTGCCGATGTATTTCGTCTATCGCGACGGGCGCTATATCGATGTGGCGGGCCGATCCTTCCGGGACTTCATGGAAGGGCGGCTGCCGGAACTGCCCGGCGAGCGGCCGAATATCGACGACTGGTCCGACCATGTGACGACGGCCTTCCCGGAAGTGCGGATGAAGCGCTATCTGGAACTGCGCGGCGCGGACGGGGGCCCCTGGGGCCGCCTTTGCGGCCTGCCGGCGCTCTGGATCGGGCTGCTTTACGACGGCGCGGCATGTGCCGCGGGCTGGGACCTCTGCAAGCACTGGACGGACGAGGAACGCGAGAGGCTGCGCGTCGAGGCCCCGCGCCTCGGCTTCGCTGCGGAAGTGGGCGGCCGTTCGCTCCGGGACATTGCGAAGGACATGGTCGCCATTGCCCGGCAGGGCCTGAAGGCGCGCGCGCGCCTCGACGGCGCCGGCAATGACGAGACCGGCTTCCTGACCGACCTCGAGGAGATCGCGGAGAGCGGCATCACGGCCGCCGAGCGCAAACGAGCGTTGTTCGAGGGGCGCTGGGGCGGCAAGGTCGATCCCGTATTCGAGGAGTTCGCATATTGACCGAAGACCCCCGCGCCAAGGCTGCCGGCCTCGACCACCTGACGGGCGAGGACCGGGCCGCCCTCGATGCCGGCACGAAGCTGGCCGACGACCTCGCTGCCGCGCTGCCGCGCGATCACCACATGTATGAGGAACCTGCGCTCACCTGGCGCGCGGAGCCCGGCCGGTGACGGCGCTCCATTGGCTGACGCTGGCCCAGGCGGCGCGGGCGCTCCGCCGGCGCGAGCTTTCGTCCCTGGAATACACCGAAGCGCTGCTGGCGCGGATCGAGGCGGTCAACCCGAAGCTGGATGCCTTCATCGCGCTGCTGGCCGAGCGCGCCCGCGAGCGCGCTGCCGCGCTCGACAAGGGCCCTGTGCGGGGCGTACTGCACGGTGTGCCGTTCGGCCTGAAGGACATCATCGATGTGGCGGGCGTGCCGACAACGGCGCATTCGGCGGTGCTGAAGGACAATGTTGCGGCAAGGGACGCCGCCGTGACCCGCCGGCTGGAAGGGGCGGCCGGCGTGCTGCTCGGCAAGCTCTCGACGCATGAGTTCGCAATCGGCGGGCCGAGCTTCGACCTGCCATGGCCGCCGGCGCGCAATCCCTGGAACACGGACTGTCATCCGGGCGGCTCCTCATCGGGATCCGGGGCCGGTGTGGCGGCGGGGCTGTTCCCGCTGGCGCTCGGCACGGACACGGGCGGCTCGGTGCGCAACCCGGCGTCCTGCTGCGGCATCGTCGGCATGAAGGCGACCTACGGGCGGGTGAGCCGGGCGGGCGTCGTGCCGCTCTCCTGGTCGATGGACCATATCGGCCCGATGACGCGCACCGTCGAGGACAATGCGCTGGCGCTGGAAGTGCTGGCCGGCCACGACCCCGACGACCCGGCGAGCGCGGACGAGCCGGTGCCGTCCTACACCGCCGGGCTGGAGCGCGGCGTGAAGGGGATGAAGATCGGCATTGTGCGCCGCTGGCACGAGCGGGACATGCCGGCCGCGCCGGAAATGTGCGCCGCCATCGACGAAGCCGCCCGGGTGCTGGAAGGCGAAGGCGCGGAGATAGTCGAGGTCGATCCGGGCGCGCTGCAAGACTATTCGCGCGTCAACCGCATCATCCTCTGGGCAGAGGCCTGGTCGATCCACGAGAGCTGGCTGAAGGAGAAGCCTGAGGCCTATGGCCGGCTCGGCCGCGAACGGCTGATCGCGGGCGCCTACCTCTCAGCGGGGGACTATCTGCGCGCGCTCCGGGAGCGGGGCCGCTGCACAAGTCGTATGTCGGACGCGCTGGCCGGCGTGGACGCGCTCATCTGCGCGTCCAGCATGGAGCCCGCCTGCGCCATCGAGGACGAACCGGAGGTGCTGCGCACCTATTCGCGCCAGGCCCGCCAGCCTTTCAATGTCACCGGCCATCCCGCGCTTGCGGTGCCGGCCGGCTTCTCGTCCGCCGGCATGCCGCTCTCGTTCCAGATTGCGGCCAGGAACTTCGACGAGGCCACGATCTACCGCGTCGCCCGCGCCTATGAGCGCGTGACCGGCTGGCCGGACCGCCATCCGGACGTCTGACCGGGAGGCGCCGCACAAGGAGGGACGGACCCATGGAGGCGCTGCTGGTGGTGGA
>MPNF01000204.1 GCA_002238885.1 Alphaproteobacteria bacterium bin95
TTCTAAGGCCCCGCCCGGCGACGGCCTGCGGTCCCTGAGAGGCGGCCTGATGGCCGCCTGGGAGTCTGTCCCTGAGGCGCACACCGGCAAGGGCACATTCACCGTAAGGCTGCGCTTCACCGAGCCGATCGCAACCGGTTACATTGCGCTCCGGGACAGGGCCATCCGGGTGACCGGTGGAACCGTCAGAAAGGCTTGGCGGGTGAAGGGTCGCAGGGATCTCTGGAACATCAGGGTGGCGCCTTCTTCGCACGAACCGGTGACGCTGGTGTTGCTCCGGAGGACCAATTGCAGAGCGGCCGGCGCGGTCTGTACGGAGGGCGGAACGCCCCTCTCTTACGGGATCGCCAGGATCGTGCCGGGACCTGCCTCTTTTTCGGTCGCCGATGCGGAGGTTCGCGAAGCCACAGGCGCGACACTCGACTTCAAGGTTACCCTTTCCCGCACGCTCGACCGGGACGTCACGGTCGACTATGCGACGAGCGACGATACGGCGACGGCCGGGGCCGACTACACGCACGTCTCCGACACGCTCACCTTCGCTGCAGGCGTGACTGAGATGACGGTTGCCGTCCCGGTGCTGAACGACAGCCACGACGAGAAGTTCGAGACGCTGACGCTGACTCTCTCCAACCCGTCGTCCGGCACCCGGATCGAGGACGGCGAGGCGACGGGCGCGATCCGGAACACCGACCTCATGCCGCAGGCCTGGCTCTCCCGCTTCGGGCGCACGGTCGCCGACCAGGCGATCGATGCGGTGGAAGGGCGCCTGCGCGCGTCCCGCCTGCCCGGCGTCCGGGCGACCGTCGCGGGCCAGCGCCTTCTCGGCGCAGCCCCGAGGGAAGCCGGCCTCGGGCCTCGGACAGACCGGATTGACGCTAGCGCTCACGATACGGATACGAGCCGGCATTCCTCGCGCGCCCTTACGGAGCGCGCTTTCCTGACCGGTCTGTCCTTCGCCGTTACTGGCGACCGCGCGGACGGCGGCGCGGGCGCGTTATGGGGCCAGGGGGCGTTGTCGCGCATCCGCGGACGGGAGGGCGATCTCCATCTCGACGGCGAAGTAGCGACGGGCTTTCTCGGCGCGGACTGGACGTTCGGACAGGCGCTGGCGGGGATTGCCGTCGCGCATTCCCGCGGGGAAGGCGATTACCGCGCGCCCGGAGGCGACGGAGAGGTCTCGTCCGTGCTGACCGGCGTTTACCCCTATGGAAGCTATGAGTTGAACGAACGCCTCAGCGTCTGGGGCATCGCAGGTTACGGTTCGGGCCGCCTGACGCTGACCCCGAAGGCCGCCGCACCCATCGGAGCGGACATGGACCTTGCGATGGGCGCTCTCGGATTGCGCGGCACGGTCCTCGCGGCGCCCGAAGAGGGCGGCCCGGAGCTTGCAATGACGACCGACGCCATGGCGGTGCGCACGAGCACTGGCGCCGGGCGCGGGCCAGGCGGCAAGCTGGCGGCAGCGGAGGCCGATGCGACACGCCTGCGACTGGGGCTGGAAGGGTCATGGCGCGGCGCGCGCGCCGGCGACCCGGTACCGACGCTGGAGATTGGCGTTCGCCATGACGGCGGCGACGCCGAGACGGGTCTCGGGCTCGACCTCGGCGGCGGCCTCGCCTGGTCGCACCCGGAGAGCGGGCTCTCGGCGGAGGTAAAGGGACGCGGCATGCTGACCGGCGACTCGCGCGGTTTCCGCGACCGCGGCCTCTCCGCCTCGCTCGCCTGGGACCCGGCGCCGAACTCGGACCGCGGGCCTTCGCTCGCGCTCGACCGGACCGTGGGAGCCTCGGCCACCGGCGGCATGGACGCGCTGCTCCGGCGGGAAACCCTGGCAGGATTGACGACGCAAGGCGGTCGCGAGGACCTTTCGAACGGCACTTTCGGGCTCCGGTTGACCTATGGATTCGGAGTATCGGGGGGCTGCTGCACCCTGACGCCGGAACTCAGGCTGGGCTTCGCGAGCAACCGGCAGGATTACAGTCTCGGCGCGCGGTTGGATCTCGTCAGGAACGGACCGACAGCCTTCGCGCTGAAAGTCCAGATCACCCGGCGCGCGCACGCAAACGACAATACCGGGCCGGAGCACGGCATCGGTCTTGCGCTTTCGGCGCGATGGTGACCACGGGGAATTCGGTGAGCCGCGGAAACCGATCCCGCGCGCTCCGCCGGCTCACCGAGCGACAATAGGGATATCGTGGCGACCGACGGGACGCCGTTGCAGGCAGGCTCGGCAGGTACATGTCGATGGAAAGCGGCCCGAACGCCGCCAGCATGGCAAGCACGGGCAGGAAGAAGGCGGCCAAGGATTTCCCCGGAAAGGGCTGCGGGAGGAACCGAAATTAGGCGGCAAGGCTGGCGGCGGCGAACTGTTTTCCCGGCTCAGGCCGCGACCAGGGTCTCGATTGTCTCCACGCTGAGCGTGCTTCTGGCGCGGTCCAGATCGTACATGGCCTGCAGGTTGAGCCAGAAGTCGGGCGTCATTCCCAGAGCCTTGCCCATACGCAAGGCGGTATCGGCCGTCACCGCCCTGCGGGCATGCACAATCTCATTGATGCGCCTCGGCGGAACGCCGATGGCCTTGGCAAGGCGATACTGGCTGATTCCCAGTTCATCGAGAATCTCCGCCAGATGCTCCCCGGGATGAATTGCGTCGGCCATGGGTAACTCCGTCGGCTGTTTACGGAAATGAGCGCCCGATGACGATGCCGGACTACGGTCGCAATATAACCGGAACATCGCACGGGCTTACATCGAGAAGCGAGGCGGCGGCGTTGCGGGTTGGCGCGGCGGACCCTATCGTCGCCCGATCGAAGCGCGGCGGGATGGAGTCGGGCCCCCGGCGATGGACACGCGCACCCCGGAGCAGCGCCGCCGCATCATGCAGGCGGTCGGGAGCAGGGACACCGGACCCGAACTGGTCGTGCGCCGGCTGCTCCACGCGATGGGCTACAGATACCGCCTGCACCGCAAGGACCTGCCCGGCAGGCCCGATATCGCTCTCATCTCCCGGCGCAAGGCGGTGTTCGTGCACGGCTGCTTCTGGCACGGCCACGACTGCCCGAAAGGACGGCTGCCCAAATCCCGTCTCGAATACTGGAAACCCAAGCTTGACAAGAACATGAAAAGAGATAGAACCAACCGGGAACAATTGGAGTCGCTGGGCTGGAGCGTGCTGACAGTCTGGCAATGCGAGACCCACGACCCGGATGTTCTGGCAAAACGATTACAAGATTTTGTGGACAACGCGGAAAATGCGATCGACATCTAGCGGTGAGCGCGCTAATATCGGACCCAACGACACCGGCAGGCGGAAGCGCTGCAACGTGAGGCCCATCGGGATCGACCTTTTCGCCGGCTCCGGCGGCCTTAGCCTCGGCTTCGAGCAGGCCGGCTTCGACATCGCCGCGGCGGTCGAGATCGACCCGGTGCATTGCGCGGTGCACAAATTCAACTTTCCGCTGACCGCCATCGTTCCCCGAGCCGTCGAGGCCCTGTCGGGCGCGGAGATTGCAGAAGCGGCCGGCATCGGCGGGCGCGAGGTGGATTGCGTGTTCGGCGGCGCGCCCTGCCAGGGCTTTTCCCTCATAGGCCACCGCATTCTCGACGATCCCCGCAACAGGCTGGTGCGCGAATTCGTGCGCCTCGTCGCGGAACTGGACGCCCGCACATTCGTCTTCGAGAACGTGAAGGGGCTGACCGTGGGCAGGCATCGCGCAATGCTCGACGAACTCGTCGAGGCGTTTTCGGAGGCCGGCTACGAAGTGCGCATCCCCTGGAAAGTCCTGAATGCAGGCCGCTTCGGCGTGCCGCAGAACCGCGAACGGCTGATCCTGCTCGGCGCGCGGAAAGGCGAGCGCCTGCCCGACTATCCCGCCCCGTTGACCGGCATTGCGGGCCGGCGAAAACGCAATGGCGCATTGCCCGACGGACCGACCTGCGCCGACGCGCTGGGCGACCTTCCCGACGCTGACGGTTTCGATGTGCTGTCAGGCTCCGACGCGGTTGAAACGGCAGCGTTCGGAGAGCCCTCGGCCTATGCGTCCTCGCTGCGCTGCCTCGCAAACGACGCCTGGCATTGCGGCTATATGCGCGAGTGGAATCCTGCCTTGCTGACCGGCAGTTCCCGCACCCGGCACACGCCGATTTCGCGCCGCCGGTTCCGCGAAACTGAAGCGGGCGCGGTCGAGCCGATCAGCCGGTTCTTCAAGCTCGCGGAAGCAGGCGTCTCCAACACGCTCCGCGCCGGCACGGACGGGGCGCGGGGCGCCTTCACCAGCCCGCGACCGATCCATTACCGCTACGACCGCTGCGTGACCGTTCGCGAGATGGCCCGTTTGCACGGTTTCCCGGACTGGTTCCGTTTCCATGTCACGAAATGGCACGGCGCGCGCCAGATCGGCAACGCCGTGCCCCCGCCGCTCGCCCGCGCGATCGCCGGCAAGGTCGCAGAAGCTCTCGGGGCGAACCCGGCCCGGCCCGAAGACCCTCTACCGCTCGGCGATCCAGCGCTCCTGGCGCTCGATGCTTCCGCCGCCGCCCGGCATTTCGGCGTGGAAGCCCGCCCCAACCGCCGCGACCGCAAGAGCGGCGCCACGAAACGCAAGCAGGTCGATATCGAACGCGAGCGCGTCGCGGAACAGAGGGCTTATGGCTAGAAGGCCTAATCGGTACCAATCTCTGATCCAGAAGATTTTCTTCGACCACTACAGGGCAGGAGTGGGTGAGTTCGAATTCGTTCGCGAAGAGCTTGAGGACGGCGCCGCAGCGTTGGGGTTCGCTCGTGTCAAGAACCTCGGCGACGTGCCTTACTCTTTTCGGTACCGAAACAAGTTTCCGCAGAGCATTCTCGACACCGAACCATCTGATCGGGAATGGATTATTCTCGGAGCCGGCAAGGGCCGTTACCGGTTTAAGCTCTTCAAGAAAGCCCGCATAGCGCCAAGCGAAAATCTGATCGTCACCGATATCCCGGACGCGACGCCCGAACTCATCCGCCATTATGCACTGGACGACGAGCAGGCTTTGCTTGCCGTTGTCCGCTACAACCGGCTTGTCGATACCTTCCTGGCCCTGACTACGTACAGTCTCCAGAACCATCTGCGGACGACGGTACAGGGCATAGGCCAGATCGAAATCGACGAACTCTACATGGGACTCGACAAACGAGGCTGCCACTTCGCCATTCCGGTTCAGGCCAAGGTAGGCAAAGATCGAATCGGCGTCGTGCAGATCGTTCAGGACATCGGATTCGTCGACCAGCACTATCCGGGGATGCGCTGTCGTCCAGTAGCCGCACAGTTCATGCAGGAGCGGATCGTCGCGTTGTTCGAACTCACTCTTCAGGGCGACGAGATCAAGGTCGTGGAAGAGCGGCACTACCGCCTCGTCCCGGCCGACCGGCTCGACCCGAAGGCGGTTCGGGATTACCGGGACTGACGGGCCGCCCGTGCAGGAGCTTCACGGCGTACTTCAGCGCTTCCATCGGAAGACGCAATTCGTTCACGATGTTTTGAAATATTTCTCTATCGTGGCTTGACCTGTGAGAAAATGTGGTATGATGGGTGCAGGGAGAGGCGGCTTGCGGGGGCCGCCTTTTCCTTTTCTGCGCAGAACGGCGGCTGGGGCCGAAAAAAGCCCCGGCGGGAACGGACAGGAGAAGTGCGCCCTGCGGCTGCCTTGCGCGCGGGCGCAATCAGGCGCGCGAACCGCGCCGGCGCCAACGGGCGCCCCCGCCCGCCCGCGATACGCGCGACAAAGGGACCCGGCGGCGGCGCAACGGAGCGGAGCGCGATGGAGACACGATATGCAAAAACCGGACGCGGAGCGTCGGTGACAGTATGGGAAACATGACAAAACATGACATCTCAAACATTTCCTCAGGGACGGTCTCCGGGCGCCGGGGCTTCGATACGGAACGGGATCGATGGCGGGCCTCATGACAAATCGTGACATTTCGGGATAACTCCTGCATCCCGTCGGTGGAAGACGGCGAACGCAAAGCAAGGAAGGCCAAGAGCCA
>MPNF01000205.1 GCA_002238885.1 Alphaproteobacteria bacterium bin95
CGAAATGCGGGCCCTCGACCAGATCGCCGTTCCGGTCCACCACCGAGAACTTGCCCTCGGAGTGGAACACGAAACGCTTGTCCGCATAGGCCGCACCCATATGCGGCAGGGAACGCGGGAAAGGGCGACGTATCAGTGTGTCGGTTAGGTGCGACCCTGGAAAGTTCCGGATCACTGCGTGACGGTCCTGCAGAAGCATCTTGGAAAAGGCTTGGACCGTCTGCTCCTCATTGACCGAGAGATGCGTCGGCAAGGTCATGCCGGGACAAGATTCCCGCAGCACACGAGGCCAGCTCGCCTGGACCCAAGCTCGCTTTGCAACGATCCAGCGCCCGTCATGGCGCAAATGTAACTCCAAGATGCCAGCGTCCGCGTCATAGACGGGGATGAAACGACGCTTTGAGGCCTTGCGACCTTTCACATTCATGGCCCAAGTAACCCCGGCCTCACGATCATCGTGAAGACGCCATTCCAATTCCAAGGGGCCTATCGGCTTGCCTCGATGTTTGCCAGCCATACAGACCGTAGCAGTGCCGTCATCCCGCCAGACATAACCGAACACCCGCCCTTTCGGGATAGAAGTGTAGGTCTGTTCCTCAGCCTGCATCTCGATAACAACGCGCCCTTCCAAGAAGGCCCGCAGTTCCAAAGCTGAGAGATTTGCACGTGGGGTGTCAGCCGAGACCGGCTGCGCCAGCAGCAGAAACCCCACAAAAGCCAGTATGTGCTTGAACATCACCATCCTACTCCGTTGTCGTGTCCACCATGGTCGCCTGTGCCGGTGTCATCGCCGTGAGTAGACTCAGCTGACTCCGCGCTTTCACCGGGACCGCCATCGTCGCCTCCGCCGTTTTCGCCGTCGGGACCGTTGCCGCAGTCGCCCTGGCACCCGGTCTGAATCGGCGTGCAATTCTCGGCCGTCCGCACGAGACGCGGGCTCCCTGTGGCGTCCCGCGCCGGCTGCCGCGTTCGCACTGGCTCCGACCCCGGCCGCAGCACGAACACCCGGATTTCCGTGTCCTGAGCCCAGTGCTGGGTGCAGCTGCCGGTCTCGCCGGAAGGACAGGAGCACGATTGCGTCCACTCGTGGACCGGTCCCGATTCCCAGGTAATGGTCGGGTCCGGAATGTCCGCCGCCGGCGGCGCTTGCGCATAGACGATCTGGCAGTTGCTGCGCCAGCGCGCCCAGTCCGTGCAGGCCGCATCCGCAGGCAGGCCGGGAGTCGTCTCCCGCGTCGCGCAGTCCCGCGGCCAGGCCGGTGGAACCGGCGCGAACTCCCGCAGGTCGTTGCAGTTCGGCGTCGCCGGCAGGCAGTCCGTCACCGCCGACACCTGGATCGGGATGCGCCGGCGTTCGATGAACGTCCCCGTGTCCTGGTCTGGCACGGCCGGATTCCGCGGACACGCCACCGTCTGGAACTCGTCCTCCCAGCGCCGGCCCGCGGCCGTCAGCTTCGGATCGGCGACCGCAAGCACGAGGCCCGCCCGGTCGCCCGTCGCCGAAGGCGGCAGCATGCAGGCCGGAAGGGAGCCGTCGCCCCTTCCATGCGCGCCCGTGAAGACGCGCGAGCCCCGCAGGATCAGATGCAGCCCGGTGCGCCCGCCGCCATAAGCCACCGGCGCCACCTGCACCGCCCGATGGTCCCGGCCCACGCCCTTGAGCTCGTCATCGTCGGCATAGACCGCGAGCACGCCGTCGCAATAGCGCGCCGTCAGGCCCCGGTCCGTCCAGGATTGCAGCCACCAGCCGCTCGCCGGCGGGGGCGAGAGGACGTCCCATTCGTCTTCCCAGAGCCTCGCAACATCCGTCACCAGGATGCGCCGCTCGACGCTCCGGAACGCGTTCTGGATCGTGGCCGCGTTCAGCAGCGCCGCCTGCCGGTCCACCCGGTCCGGGTCACCGCTCTGCGCCTGCACCGTTCCGACCCCTCCCAGCGCAAGCGCCGCGATCGCGGCCCGCAGAAACGAACGCCTCATCATACGACCCTCTCCGGCCGGGTTTCATCCATGGCAGGCGCGGCCCGCGCGAGCGGGCCCGTCATCCTCTCGAACTCGTCCTGGAACATGGTCCGCGCGGTGCGCCGGCGCGCCTCGAACCGCCAGCGGCCGTCCTCGAACGCGACCGAGAGCACGTCGAGACCCTCCACCGCGGAGACCAGCGCGACCGCCTCCGAAAGCGGCCGCTCCGTCTCCAGCACCACCTCGACATCCGCCCCGGCCTGCTGCGCGTAGTCGATCCGGAACCCGCGCAAGGCCAGCAGGCTGTCGATCCGCGCCCGGAACTCCGGACGCCGCTGCCCGGCAATGCCCTCCGACAGCATCAGGACCTGCGGCAGCGGAACCATGCCCGCCGCCTGACCCGCATCGTTCACGCCCGACCAGAACCAGGGCGCCAGTCTTTCCTCCGCGAGACCCACATAGACGCGCGGCGGCAGCGGCTTCCGGAGCTGCCACCTGACCTCCAGCACCGGCCGGCCCGTCAGCGACCAGGGAGCCTCGACCGCCCCGTCCGGAGCGTATTGCGCATGGCAGAAGACCCCGATCCGGTCGAACCCGGCAATGCCGAGCTCGCGGCGTCCGATCTCGTCGCGGCAATGGGTGAGGAAGCGCCGGTTGTCGATCTCGACTACAACCCGGGGCCGCTCCTTCTTCTCCTCGATCCAGCCCAACCGGAGGCCGATGGCCTTCCAGTTGGCCGACCCGTAGATCCCCGCCGCGCCGACCGCCGCCAGAACCGCGATCCATACCGCGCCCTTCCGGGACAGCCCGCCCGTGCGGACCGCCGTCAGCAGGTCCACTTCCCTGGCAGCCGTGCACAATCCCTCGCCGTCGACCGGGACCGCGTCTGGAAACGCCTCCCGCAGGCCGGGCGTCGCCGCGACCAGGACGCCTTCGAGCGCGGCAGGGTCCACAGCCTCCAGAGCGTCCTGCGCCGAGGCATGCACCGTGTCCCCGTCCGCCAGCAGCAGGCCCCTGCTGCAGGCAACGACCGCGACGCGCCTCTCCGCGCCGTCCTCTCCGTCCTCCTCGACGAACGCGACCCACGTCCCGTCCTCCCGCACCCTGCCGCGAAGCAGGACCGTCAGCGCGCCGGCGAGCGGTATCGTGCCGCCCGGGCCCTCGGCGTCGTCGATGAACCCCGTCTGCCCCACCACGTCCACCGTCCAGGCGCCGCCGCTCTCTCGCGCCGCCCGGCGCGCCGCACGGCCCTCCACCACGCCGCGCTGCCAGAGCAGCCCCGCCGCGAAACGCTCGCCGCCGATCCAGAGCACGCTCATCCGCCGGTTTCCCGGACGGGGCCGGCGCGTGTCTCCGACACGTCCCGGCCATTGCCGTCGGTGGTGACCGGCTCCGCATTGCCGTTCGCGGCCCGGACATATCCGCCGGCGCCCTCGCCCAGCCGCCGCTCCCGCAAGCCGCGTGGGGGCCCGCCCCCCCCTTGCCGTCCGCGGCCCGGACATCCCCGCCGGCGCCCTCGCCGAGCCGCCGCTCCGAAATGCCGAGCGGCGTCCCGATATCGGCTGTCACCAGCAGCGCCGTCTCGACGCGGGCGATGGCCGTGTCCGAACTGCCTTCGGGCAGCGGCACAGACGGATGGAACGTCCCCGACCGCTCGCCCGAGGACGACCGCTCGCGGAAACCCGTGAGGAGAAGCGTCTCGCCCCTTGCAATGCGCTGCGTCGCCACGATCGCGCGGCGCCCGGAGGCCGGAAGCTGGATCTGGTTACCCGTCACCCCGAAAGGCACAATCTCCGCCCGGTCCTGGATCGTCGCCGTGATCCGAGCCAGGACCTCGTCCGGCGCCACGATCCGCGCCACGAATGACAGGCCGAAGCCCCACGATACCGTATCGGGCTCCAACTGGACGGTCCGCAGCCCCTCCTGAACTGTTGTGGTGATCTTCGCTAGGTAGGCCTGGTCGAACAGGTCATAGAACTGCGCAGGACGCCCGTTCAGCGTCGGCACGTCCACCGAAAGCACCCGCGACGCCGTGCCGACCTTCCTCAGCGCGTTCACCGTCGCCGCCAGGGACGAGGCCCCGACCGATGTCGGCTTCACCACCGATATCGAGCCGCCGTCGACGCCGACCACGAAGTTCGAGCCGAACACTTCGGGCAGAATGCCCGTCAGACCGACCTCGTAGTCCGAGCCCTTGTCGAAGCGCACCGAGTAGACGTGCACCGACAAGGTCACCGGCCTCAGCACATGACCGTTCACATGCTTCAGATAGGCCCGCACACGGTCCGCCGCCCGGGGCAGGCCGGTCACCGTCACCGTCCCGGCCGTCTCCGAAACCGAAACCGCGCCCTCCGGACCCGCAGCGGCCGCCGCCAGCGGGCCGATTTCCTCCCAGGGATCGTAGGTCATCTCCGAGGAGATCGACTGCTCCGAGCCTCCGCTCGTCCCCTCGCCGGCGCTTCCCGATGTCGTCGTGTCCACCTTGTATTCCTGGCTGCCCGCCAGCGCGTGGACCTCGAAGATGCGCGTCTCGGAGCGCACCACCTCGACGGTTGCGCTCTTCTCGTCGTATCGCCACCGGTAGCCCGCCGCCTGCGTCCAGGCGTCCAGCAGACGGTCGAGCGGACCCGACCAGACGCCCGCTTCGCCGATCAACTCGTCCGACAGGGCATCCAGCCAGCCCGTGCGGTCCGTGTTCGCCGATGCCTCCACAGGTCCGCCGTCACCGGCGGCGCCCTGCCACCGGACACCGACTATCCGGACCGGAATGCCGGCAGCATCCGATATCCGCCGTGCAAGAGACTCGTCGCTCGGCTCATTGCCCGGCCCGTAGCCGAGCGTAACCACGATTCCGGCCTCCGACCTCAGATCCTCGGGAAGAAGCGAACGCTCCGCCTCGACGGCCCGCAACGCCAGATAGGGGTCCCTGGACCGCGTGAGAGAGCGGAAGCCGGGCCTGTCCGGTTCAAGCGACCCGACGGAACTCAGGCGGTCTTCGACAGACGCGGCCTCCCGCGCGACCTCGTCCTGGTCGAACCAGCCGCAGCCCGACAGCGCCATCGCCGCGGCCAGCAGCAGAGCTCCGGCAGCCGCGCCTGAACCTGATGCTGAGCCGTTCGAACCGACCGCAAGTCCTTGCCACGTGGTAGTTGACAGACCCCCGAATCCCTCTCATCCTTCTTCCGAATGCAGTTGCCGGTTGGTGCGCTCTCATGGACTTGCCGGCTCCCGGCGGTCCCGACAGCAGCAGGTTGTGGCTACCGGCCGCGGCGATCTCCAGCGCCCGCTTGGCAGTCTCCTGTCCCTTGATGTCGTGGAGGTCGAGCCCGTCCGGCTCCGGGGCGACCTCGCCGGGCTCGGGCGGCGTCAGCAATTGCCGTCCCCGGAAATGGTTCAGTAAGGCCAGCAGCGTCTTCGGCGCCAGCACTTCGAGGTCACCCGCCCAGGCGGCTTCCGGCCCGTTGCCCGCCGGGCATACCAAGGCCCTGTGCGATTCGACGGCCGCCATGGCGGCCGACAGCACGCCGGCGACTGCAGTAAGCGCGCCGTCGAGGCCGAGTTCGCCAAGCGCAATACGGTTGTCGATATCCTCCTGCGGCACGGCCCCCATCGCCGCCAGCAGGCCGAGCGCGATAGGCAGGTCGAAATGGCTGCCTTCCTTCTGCAGGTCAGCCGGCGCGAGATTGACGGTGATGCGCTCCGCCGGCAGGCCGAGGCCGATGGCGCCGAGCGCCGCCCGCACTCGTTCGCGGCTTTCCGCCACCGCCTTGTCCGGCAGTCCGACGACATTGAACGCAGCCAGGCCGCTGCCCAGATGAACCTGGACATCGACCTCGCGCACCTCGATGCCGTCGAAGGCGACCGTCGCGACATGTGCGACCGCCGGGCGGCCGCTCACTGCACTGGCCCCGCACCGTCCTTCGCGGCCAGGCGCCCCTCGACTGCATCCCAGATAAGCGCCGCGATCCGCACGCCGTCGAAGCGCTCAATCTCCTGAATCCCGGTCGGCGAAGTGACATTGATCTCGGTCAGATAATCGCCGATGACAT